>CANGGA010000051.1 GCA_947453285.1 Microbacteriaceae bacterium
AACTCATCCGGGGGCGACCGCCGCTGTCTCAACCCTCGAGGCGACTGGGTTGATGGTTGAGTTGCAAGACCGCCTCGCGGTCGATGCGGCGCTCGCTGCTGCCTACCTGGCCGCCCACATCGCCTACATTCACGACCGTGATGTTGTCGCAAGCGCATGTGGGCTTGAGCCGGTCGACGAGATTTCTGGCATCTCGGCTGGCGGAATGCCTGTTCGTGTGAAGTGTCTGCACGCGCTGGTTGGTCACTCGTTGGCCGCTGGCCCGGGGGTAAACCCAATTGGCGATATCGCCCTTGAACTTTGCAGCTGGTCACCCGACCGCTGCCAGTGCGAGGTCTCTTGGACCTCGTCAGAAAACCCGAAAGGCTAAACTAAAGCAATGTCTAAACCAAGAATCCTTATTGTCGGCGGCGGTTATGCCGGTTTCTACACAGCCAAGAAGCTCGAGAAGTTCTTGCGTGCCGGCGAAGCAGAGGTTGCTCTAGTCGACCCGCTTCCATACATGACTTATCAGCCGTTCTTGCCTGAGGTTGCCGCCGGATCAATCGAGCCACGTCACGCAGTTGTTTCGCTTCGTCGTCACCTAACCAAGACCAATGTCATCTCTGGCAAGGTCGTCAAGGTTAACCACGCGAAGAAGATTGCGACCATCGAGGTCGAAGGCGCACCTGCCTATGACTGGCACTACGACCACATCGTGATGACTGCCGGTGCTGTTTCTCGAACCTTTCCGATTCCTGGTGTTGCCGATGTTGCCATTGGCATGAAAACCATCGAAGAAGCCGTCGATGTGCGCAACCGCATTCTCGACAACTTCGACAAGGCAGCTAATTTGCCTAAGGGTCCAGCCCGCGACCGGTTGCTCACCTTCGTTGTTGTCGGTGGTGGCTTCGCGGGCATCGAGGCGTTCGCAGAAATGCGTTCGCTCGCAACATACTTGGTCAAATTGCACCCAGGCATCTCTTTCGACGACGTGCACTTTCACCTCATCGAGGCAATGGGTCGCATCATGCCTGAAGTTTCGCTCGAGACCTCGCAGTGGGTTCTTTCAAACTTGGATGCTCGCAACGCGAAGGTTCACTTGAACACCCAGTTGCAGAGCGCGGTTGGCGGAAAGATCGAACTTTCAACCGGCCAGACTTTCGAGTCAGACCTAATCGTCTGGACTGCAGGTGTTATGGCGAACCCTGTTGTTCGCAACACCGACTTGCCGCTTGACGACCGCGGCCGCATCACCGCTCAGCCTTCGCTGCGCGTTGTTGCTGGCGAAAAGGTTGTCGAAGGTGCTTGGACTGCCGGAGACGTTTCTGCGGTTCCTGACCTTTCGGGTGGCGGCGTCGGTGGCTTCTGCGTTCCTAACGCACAGCACGCAGTTCGCCAGGCCAAGCTGCTTGCAGCTAACCTCGTGGCGACTATCCGTGGTGAAGGAATCAAAGATTACTTCCACAAGAACATGGGTGCGGTTGCCGGTCTTGGCATCGGCGTTGGTGTTTACCAGTGGCGCAAGCTTGCAATCAAGGGCTTCATTGCTTGGGTAATGCACCGCGGTTATCACGGATTGGCCATGCCAATGTGGGAACGCAAGCTTCGCGTATTCGGCGGATGGATCGCTAACTTCGTTCTTCGTCGCGACATCGTTTCGATTGCCGCAACCAAGACTCCTCGATTAGCATTCGAGACCTTCGCGTCTCGTCCTTCGGCAGCGCCTGCGGCTAAGTCTTCTGCAAAGAAGACAGCTGCAAAGCCAGCAGCCAAGAAGGCGGCAGTCGCAAAGGCTCCGGCTAAAAAGGCAGCACCAAAGGCAGCGCCTAAGAAGAAGTAACACAGACTTCGATCGAAAAGCGCCTCGGGAAACCAAGGCGCTTTTCTAATCGGAGCGAGCCCCTGTATCCCAATGGCAGAGGAAGACGACTTAAAATCGTTTCAGTGTCGGTTCGAGTCCGACCAGGGGCACCAATTTCAAAATCTGAGTGTTAGCCGAGAGCATCCGTGAAGGGTCTTGCGAAGTCGGTGTGCGGCCGTAGCATTAAGCCATGAACACTACTCAACAGCTCGTAATTGTCATCATCGTCGCCGTTATCGGCCTTTATTTCTGGGGCACCTACAACGGCCTCGTTCGTCTAAACGTTCGCGTTGACGAGGCCTGGAGCGACATCACCGTGCAGCTAAAGCGCCGTGCCGACCTGATTCCAAACTTGGTCGAGGCAGTCAAGGGCTATGCAAAGCACGAAAAAGACGTCTTCGAGAAGGTAACCACCGCTCGAGCAGCATCGATCAACCCAGAGGTGCTCAAGTCGCCGGCCAAGTCGGCAAAGGCCGAGGGCGATTTTCAGTCGGCTATGAAGAGCCTGTTCGCCGTCGCCGAGGCATACCCACAGCTTCAGGCAAACGACGGCTTCTTGAATCTTCAGCGCGAACTTAGCGACACCGAAGACAAGGTCATGGCATCACGCCGCTTCTATAACGGTGGCGTTCGCGAACTGAACATCAAGATCAAGCAGTTTCCTGCGACCTTGTTCGTTCGTCGCCTCGGCTTCAAAGAGCGTGAGTTCTTCGAGGTAGCAGACGCGGCAGCAATCGCGAACGCACCTGAAGTCAAGTTTTAGTCTTTCGCTAGTCGTTTAGGGGATACATGTATTCGGCAATCGCCGCGAATAAGCGCAATACGTTCTTTATCATCGGCGCCTTTGTAATTCTGCTTTCTGGTCTCAGCCTTTGGTGGGGTCAGGCTTCTGGCAATGGATCATCGGCAATCATGATTGTCGGCTTCATTTTGGTTTACACGCTCATTCAATATTTTGCGGCTGGCGCTTTTGCGGTTGCGGCTTCTGGAGCGGTTGAAATCACAAAGGCCGATAATCCTCGTTTGTGGCGAACCGTCGAAAACATTTCGATTTCGCAAGGCATGCCGATGCCAAAGGTTTACATCATTAGTGATGACGCACCGAACGCCTTCGCAACCGGTCGCGACCCAAGCCACGCGGTAGTTGCAGCCACCTCAGGCTTGCTTCAAATCATGGATGACAAAGAGCTCGAAGGCGTGATGGCCCACGAGATGGGTCACGTTAAGAACTACGACATTCGTGTTTCGACAATCGTGTTCGGTTTGGTTTCGGCAATCGGTTTGCTCGCAGACTTCGCCATTCGCATTGCCTTCTATAGCAACTGGAACCGCGACAGCCGTGACAGCAATGCGGCTGCACTTCAGTTGGCGTTCTGGGTCATTGGCATCGCGGCTTCGATTGTTGCCTGGTTGATTGGCCCGTTGGTAAGTGCCGCTGTTTCGCGTCAGCGCGAGTATCTAGCCGATGCCACCAGCGTCGAGATCACTCGCTACCCAGAAGGCTTGGCCAGCGCCCTCGAGAAGCTTGGCCAGTATGGCCGCCCAATGCGTCGCCCATCGAAGTCGATGGCCCACATGTATATCGCAGACCCAATCAAGCCGGGTCTCGTCGAGCGCATGTTCTCGACCCACCCGCCTATTGGCGAACGAATCGCGCGCCTAAAGAAAATCGGCTCTAGTTTCTAGATCTACTTGGCCTTCAAGGCCTTAGCGAGGGCAGCCGAAAGGTTGCCCTTTTGCTTTGTCTCGATGCTCACGCAGTTCTGCCAGACGGCAGCTTCGCGAAGGTGCGCTGCCAGGTCTTTTGCGAGCGCAGGCAACTGCTTTGCAGGCACGTCTTCTTCGTGCCAAGCAGATTGCACCAAAAGCGTCTTGCTCTGGCGATCGTTCTTTAGGTCGATGCGACCGGCAATGCGATCGTTCCAGAGCAACGGCAACGAGTAATAACCGAAAATGCGTTTTGGCTCTGGTGTGTAAATCTCGATGCGATAGTGAAAATCCCAAAGACGTTCGCTTCGTGGTCTAAACCAAACCAGCGGGTCAAACGGGCTAAGCAGGGTAGTGCGAGTGGCCGGTTCTGTCTGTGCGAAGTTTGTGCCCTTTGCGGCGAATGCCTTTTCGCTCCAGCCTTCGACCTTTACTTCGACGAGTTTCTTTTCTTCGACGAGTTCGTGAATCAGGTTCTTCACGAACGGCGCGTTCATTCGGTAATAGTCGGCGAGGTCTTTGACTGTGCCAACACCGTGAGCTTGCGCAGCCTTCACGAGCAATTGTTTGCGAGCGATAATCGGATCAACTTCTTTGTCACGGATGCGCTTCGGCAGCACCTGCTCTGGCAATGCATAGAGTCTTGAGAAACTATCGCGGCCACCGCTCACCAGTTCGCCATACATGAACATGAACTCGAGGGCACGCTTGACGTCGCTCCAACCCCACCACGAACCTTTGCGAACTGCTCGCTCGTGCTCGAAGTCAGAAGTCGAGAGTGGGCCTCGAGTGCGAATTTCAGTTTTGATCCAGTCGAGAAATTCGCGATTCTCGGCCGCCCACTTTTCATAGCGCTCACGAGTGCCACGCTGGTTGTATTCCATGCGATAGCCAAACAGGGGATAGTGCTCGGTGCGCACGAAGGCCGCCTCGTGAGCCCAATACTCAATCAGGGTCGGGTTCTTGCCACCGTGCAGGTCGTCTAGCTCGGCCTTGTCAAAGGCACCGAGGCGAGAGAACAGAGGCATGTAGTGGGCGCGTTCAAACACGTTCACACTGTCGATTTGCAGCACCCCGAGGGTGTCGATGGTCTCGAGCACCGACTTCGGAGCGGTTGATGCGAGAAGGCCCTGCCCGGCTAGGGCGAGCATCCGTGCGTCTTTCAACGAAATCTGCTCAGCCACGGTGCTCCTTCTCAAACTAAACTCTTACATTATGACTGCTACTCGTGTGCCAACCCTTGCTGACTTCGAGCAGGCGCGCTCAAATGTGCGCCAGGTTGCGATCGAGACCCCAATTTTGCACAGCAACTTCTTGAGCCACCTGGTTGGCCAAGAGGTATTTCTAAAGGCCGAGAACCTTCAGCGCACCGGCGCATACAAGCTTCGCGGCGCATTCAACGTAATGAGCAAACTCACTGCCGCCGAGCGCAAAAAGGGCGTCGTTGCGGCCTCTGCCGGAAACCACGCTCAGGGCGTTGCCCTCGCCGCCAAGAAGCTCGGCATCAAGGCAACCATTTTTATGCCGGTTGGCGCATCGCTTCCGAAATATAACGCCACCAAGAATTACGGAGCCAACGTCGTTCTCGAAGGCGCAGTCTTTGCCGAGACCCTGGTTGCCGCTAAAGCCTATGCCGAGAAGAAGGGCGCAATCTTTATTCCGCCGTTCGACAACATCGACGTGGTTATCGGCCAAGGAACCGTCGGTCTTGAAATTCTTGATCAACTGGATGACGTGCAGACCATCATCGTTTCGATCGGTGGCGGTGGCCTAGCCGCCGGCGTTGCAACCGTTGCCAAGTTGGTTGCAAAGGCTCGCGGCAAGAAGATTCAGGTAATCGGTGTGCAGGCAGAAAACGCGGCGAGTTATGTTTCTTCGCTGAAAGCCCGTCAGCCAAAGCAGATCGAAACTCGCCCGACCATCGCCGACGGAATCGCAGTCGCTAAGCCTGGCAAGATCCCATTCGACCTAATTGCAAAGCACATCGACAAGGTTGTTACCGTGAGCGACAGCGAGATTGCCCAGGCGATCGTTGCGCTGGCCGAGCGCGCGAAGCTGGTTGTTGAACCAGCCGGCGCGGCTTCGGTGGCTGCTCTGCTGACCGGCAAGGTTAAGCCGAAGGGCACAACTGTTGCGGTGCTTTCAGGCGGAAACATCGACCCGCTCTTGATGCAGAAGATCATCGGCCACGGCCTCGAAGCCGCGAACCGTTACACGACCATAACCGTCATGCTACCTGACCGTCCGGGTCAGCTCGTAAAGACCTCAGAAGCAATCGCGCGCGCACACGGCAACGTGGTCGAGGTATTGCACACCCGTCACGGCCGAGGCCTTGGCATTGGCGAGGTCGAACTGCAGATTAGCGTCGAGACCTCAGACCGCGATCACGTCGACAGAATCATGGATGAGCTCAAGGCCTCAGGCCTCAAGGCTCGCATCGATCACGAGGACTAAAAGAAAAACGGGTGCCGATTGGCACCCGTTTTCGTTTAACAAGTTTTAGTAAGGCGTGACGGCCAAAATCTTCACGGCGAAGACCTTGCCATTTGGCGCGGCGTATGAAGTTTCATCGCCAACTGCTAGCCCGATGATTGACTGACCGAGTGGGCTGTCTGGGCTGAACACGTCGAGGTCGGTGCCTTCGCTGATCTCTGGGCTGCCGAGCAAGAAGTGCTGCTCGTTGCCGTTCAAGGTGAGAGTCACAATTGTGCCGGCGTCAACCTTGCCGTCTGACGATGCCTCGCCAATAACCGCATCGGCCAAAATCTCTTCGAGACGCGATATGCGCATTTCAATCTTGCCCTGCTCTTCGCGGGCTGCGTGATAGCCGCCGTTTTCTTTGAGGTCGCCCTCGTCGCGCGCCTCAGAGATTTTCTTGGCAATCTCTTTGCGGCCAAAGTTAACCAGCTGGTTTAGCTCGGCGGCTAGGCGATCGTAGGCCTCTTGGGTGAGCCAGGTACCTTCAGATGAGTCAGACATAATTTCTCAAGTTTATTTGAACCAGCAGGCTTTGACCACGCCGGTTGTGCCCTGGCCGGTGGTGTTCACCAAGACGGTTTGCTCGTCACTTGCGTTGCTGAGCACCAGGGCCTCGCGATAACCGACTACTGCATAGCTGGCATCCAAGATTTCAACCTGACAAAGCACCGATGCCTGCTTCGGGCGAGTGACCTTGAACTTGACCTCGGTCTGCTGATTGCTGAGAACCGTGAACCCGTGCACATCGGCGGTGACGTTATTTGCGTTGATGGCCGTGGTCGAAATTCCCCAAACCAAGAAGCCAATCAACGCGACGGCTGCGATGGCAATGGCGAAGACGCGGTCGCGCTTCGAAGCCTTTTTGGTGCGGCCGTAGCGGCTGGCCTGCAGTTCGTCTTGATTCATTGCCTTAAGGCTACCTTTTAGCGGCGATACTAGAAGCATGTTGAAACTGATCTCAAGCGTTCTCATTCACTTGGATGCCCCATCGCCAACGTCAACCACCGACCCGGCCAACACTTTTTATAGCCCGGGCACAATCGGATTCTTGGCGGTTGCCTTCATCACCGGCGCAGCGATCTTGATTATTTTCGACATGGTTCGTCGCGTGCGACGCGTTCGTTACCGCGCCGAGATTCAAGAGAAGCTAGCGGCCGAAGCTGCCGACAACGGGGTTAAGCGCAATAAGTAGTGCGGCCGTCCAGTGGCTCATAAAAGCCAAGACGGTGAGCGAGTGAAAGATCTCGTGAAAACCAAAGACACCAGGAATCGGGTTCGGCTTTTTTAGGCCGTAGACCACGGCACCGATTGTGTAGGCAAGCCCTCCACTCAAAACCAAAATCATCATCGGCGCATTCGCGTTCATAAAGTCGACGACATAAACGAACGCCGCCCAACCCAT
>CANGGA010000052.1 GCA_947453285.1 Microbacteriaceae bacterium
ACGTGCCGAAGCGTGGCATCGGCGACGCAAGCGAAACGGCAATCGCCGCCTTTGCAGAGCGCAACAAGATTTCGGTTCGTGAATCGCTTGCCTATTCGAAAGATCTCGGTTTCGGCCCAAAGATTGCCGGAGCAATCAGCACGCTAAACACGATGCTCGAAGAGTTTGAAGTCAAGATGGCAACCGACACCGTCGATTCGATCTTGCGCGGGGTGCTCGAGCGAAGCGGCTTGCTCGAATCGCTTAAGAATTCGCGCGATCCACAAGACGAAGCTCGCGTCGAGAACCTCGAAGAATTGGTTTCTGTCGCAAAAGAATTTCAGCGCAACAACCCAGAGGGTCGTTTGCCCGACTTCTTGAACGAAGTCGCACTGGTTGCCGCTGCCGACGACATCGACGACGAATCAGGAACCGTCTCGCTCATGACTTTGCACACAGCAAAGGGTCTCGAATATGACGCCGTCTTCTTGACCGGAGTCGAAGAGTCACTGTTGCCGCACAAAATGTCGTTCTTGGTGCCTGGTGGCACCGCAGAAGAACGCCGACTGTTCTATGTGGGCATCACTCGCGCAAAGAAGAAGTTGCACATCTCGCTCGCAATGCAGCGAACCACCTTTGGTGAATCAGAGAGCTCGGTGCCGAGCCGCTTCTTGGCCGAGATTCCAGAAAACCTAATCGACTGGCGCGAATCTGGCGCAAACCGCAACCTCGGTTCGAGTGGCTACACCGGTTCGATTGCCCGTTCGGCCGGCTATGAGGTTGGCGAACGCAAAGAGAAGCCACGCACCGAATGGAAGGGCGCCATTAGCTCGGTTCGCGACAACGGCGACATGACCCTCGCGGTCGGCGACAAGATCGAGCACTCAGACTTCGGCCAGGGCAAGGTAATCGACGTCTCTGGCGAACCGCCGAAGCAGACCGCTGAGGTCATCTTCGCCGGGGGAGCCAAGAAGCGCCTGCTCGTGCGAGTAGCACCAATCACGAAGCTCTAGAACTCGGCTGCAACCCTAGGCAAACGGCACGCCCAGCCTGCATCCGTGGGCTGAATCGACCAATCGGCAGGTCTAAACTTGGATAAGTTGGCCGCAATTTGAACGGAAAATCAATTGGATTTATTTGAGTATCAAGCGCGCGATATGTTCGAGCGCCACGGAGTTCCTGTGCTACAGGGACTCATCGCAGACACCCCAGAAGAAGCAGAGGCAGCAGCCGCCAAGATCGGCGGAGTCGTTGTAGTCAAGGCACAGGTTAAGACCGGTGGTCGAGGCAAAGCAGGCGGTGTGAAAGTTGCCAAGAGCCCAGAAGAGGCGAAAGAGGCAGCCGAGAAGATTCTCGGCCTAGACATCAAGGGCCACGTCGTAAAGCGCGTCATGATCGCCGAAGGTGCGAGCATCGACAAGGAGTTCTACTTCAGCGTTCTTCTCGACAGATCAAACCGCACCTTCTTGTCTCTTTGCAGCGTTGAGGGCGGAATGGAAATCGAGCAGCTTGCCGAAGAGCGCCCAGAGGCACTTGCCAAGATTGCGGTTGATGCAGTTCGTGGCATTGACAAAGCAAAGGCAATCGAAATCGCAAAGGCCGGTGGCTTCGGCGACGACCTAGTCGACAAGGTTGCAGACGTATTCGTAACTCTCTACAAGGTGTTCGTTGAAGAAGACGCGACTCTCGTTGAGGTAAACCCGCTCGTGCTCACCACAGACGGCAAGATTCTTGCTCTCGATGGCAAGGTTTCGCTAGACGACAACGCAGAGTTTAGGCACAACGACCGCCACGACCTTCAGCGCGACGACCTAGACCCGCTAGAGGCCAAGGCCAAGGCCATGGACCTCAACTACGTGAAGCTAGACGGCGAAGTTGGAATCATCGGCAACGGTGCTGGTCTAGTTATGTCGACCCTCGACGTGGTTGCATACGCAGGCGAGAAGCACGGCGGCGTTCGCCCGGCAAACTTCTTAGACATCGGTGGTGGCGCCTCTGCTGAGGTTATGGCCGCTGGTCTAGACGTAATTCTTGGAGACCCACAGGTGAAAAGCGTTTTCGTAAACGTCTTCGGTGGCATCACCGCCTGTGACGCAGTTGCAAACGGAATTGTTGGAGCGCTAAACACCCTCGGTGCAACCGCGACCAAGCCACTTGTTGTGCGCCTTGACGGCAACAACGTAAACGAGGGTCGCCGCATCCTTGCCGAATATGGCCACCCGCTGGTGACCGTTGTCGAGACCATGGATGAAGCTGCCGACAAGGCCGCCGAGTTGGCAAACAAGTAAGCGAGAGACAAAAACAAAATGGCTATTTTTCTAAACGAAAACTCTCGAATCATCGTTCAGGGTATGACCGGTAGCGAGGGCATGAAGCACACCGCTCGCATGCTTAAGGGCGGTTCAAACATCGTTGGTGGCGTGAACCCACGAAAGGCCGGCGAGACCGTTGAGATCGACGGAACCTCGTTGCCAGTGTTCGGCACCGTTGCCGAGGCAATGGCAGCAACCGACGCAAACGTCAGCGTGATTTTTGTGCCACCTGCATTCGCAAAGGCAGCAATCGTTGAGGCAATCGACGCAGAGATCGCGCTCGCGGTTGCAATCACCGAAGGCATTCCGGTGCACGACTCGGCTTCGGCTTGGGCATACAACGTTGCCAAGGGGCAGAAGACTCGCCTGATTGGCCCAAACTGCCCAGGCATCATCAGCCCAGGAAAATCGAACGCGGGAATCACCCCTAGCGACATCACCGGCCCAGGCCCAATCGGTTTGGTTTCGAAGTCAGGAACCCTGACCTACCAAATGATGTTTGAGCTTCGCGACATTGGAATGTCGACAGCTATCGGTATTGGTGGAGACCCGGTTATCGGAACCACTCACATCGACGCACTTGCTGCTTTCGAAGCAGACCCAGAGACCAAGGCAATCGTTCTTATCGGTGAGATCGGTGGCGACTCTGAAGAGAAGGCCGCCGACTACATCAAGAAGCACGTCACCAAGCCAGTGGTTGCTTATGTTGCGGGCTTCACCGCTCCAGAGGGCAAGACCATGGGTCACGCAGGTGCAATCGTTTCTGGCTCAGCCGGAACCGCACAGGCAAAGAAAGAGGCATTCGAGGCTGCCGGCGTAAAGGTCGGCAAGACTCCTAGCGAGACCGCCGCGCTTATGCGTGAGGTTTACAAGAACCTCTAAGCCACACCTTGAACCGTCGGCTGACTCTCGCGATAGGTGCCGTTCAGGCCCTGATCACTGTTGTGATCGGGCTTGGCGCGCTCG
Organism: Microbacteriaceae bacterium; assembly: GCA_947453285.1. Lineage (GTDB taxonomy): Bacteria > Actinomycetota > Actinomycetes > Actinomycetales > Microbacteriaceae > Rhodoluna. Next base: position 3,258 of record CANGGA010000052.1, read on the forward strand.
CGGTTTCGCTTTCGGTTCTTTGGCTTTTTGAGAATGACCCGCAGACTCACTACGTCGTTGCTTTTCGCACGGCGAGTGACATCTGGTTGTTGGCTCAGGGCGTCAGTCTCAATGTTGCCGCCGGTGAATTTCTCGGGCTTGGCGTAGCCGCCTTTGCAGTCTCGCTGATTCCACTTGGCTACAGCATTTTTCTCGGATGGCTTGCCTGGCGAGTTGGCCGCCGTTTTTCTGGAGCACCAGAAATGTGGCCAGCCTGGCTGGGTTCTATTGCCGCCTATGCTGTGCTGAACTTTTTTGTTGTTCGCGGTGCAGATTTCAAGTTGGTCGGCCCGAACCAAATCATGGGAATGATTTTTCCGGTTTTGTTTTTTGCTGTCTTTATGATTGCTGGCTCTGTCATCGGTGAACCAAAGCCGGTCTATGGAGTGCCGAAAGGTGTTCAGGCGGCCGAGCGAGCTTCGATTCGCGATGCGTTCTCGAAAACCTTTGCGGCTTTGCCTTGGGTGATTCGCAGCGTGTGGTCACCGGCGCTTCGCGCAGGCACGGCAGTGGTTGTCGGCCTTCTTGCAATTTCGGCAGCTGGCATTGCTTTGCTTTTGGCATTCAACTGGATCAGCATCATTACTTTCTATGAGAGCGTGCACTCGACTGGGCTCGGTGGTTTTGCAATCACGTCTGCGCAAATTGCACTTCTGCCCAACTTTGTGATCTATGGCGCGAGTTGGCTAACCGGTGCCGGCTTCTCGATTGGTGCCGGTTCGCTAATTTCGCCTCTAGGTTCTGCCGCCGGGCCACTGCCGGCAATTCCGGCGCTAGCGATTTTGCCGCAGGGCACGCTCGGCTTTGGAATGGTTGCCATTGTTGTTCCGCTGGTGGTTGCGTTCATGGCAACCCTTGCAATCAAGAAGCACGCCGACCGCGTGCGCTTCGAGTTTGCGACTCCGATCGCCTCGGCTCTAGCCCTCGGACTTTCGATTGCTTTCGTGAGTGCCTGCGAAATGGCATTGCTCGGGTGGCTGGCAAGCGGCGGTTTCGGCCCAGGTCGCTTTACCACCAACGGAATCAACCCGCTTATTTTGTTCGCTGTCGTCTTCGTTGAAGTCGCAGTCGTCTCGGTCTTGGCTTCGTTCGTCTCGGCTCGACCAGATCGACCAGACCACCCGTTGCTCGCCGCTAAGCGCGATTAGTCGCCTGCCCGCGAAAGTAAAATAGAACAGTGTTGTCGGTCGTAGTGCTCATCTCTGGCGCGGGTTCAAACCTGCGGGCGCTTCTAGACGCCGCGAATAACCCACTATTCGGAGCCCGAGTGCTTGCCGTTGGTTCAGACAACCCGGCCGATGGCCTAGCCCACGCAGACCTCTATGGCATTCCAACCTTCGTGGTTTCGCCGCAGAACTTTGAAAGCCGTGAGGCCTGGGCAGACGTGCTGCTCGAGAACATCAACTTCTTCAAACCAGATCTCGTGGTGCTTGCCGGCTTTATGAAGATTTTGCCGCCAAACTTTGTACGCGCTCTGACTCCGAACCTAATTAACACTCACCCTTCGCTATTGCCAAACTTTCCGGGGGCACACGCGGTTCGCGACGCACTAGCAGCTGGTGCCACCATGACCGGGGTGACGATTCATGTAGTCGACGAAGGTGTCGACACGGGGCCACAAATTGCCCAACGCGAAGTTGCAATTCAGCCAGGCGACAGCGAGGGCGATTTGCACGAACGCATCAAGATTGTCGAGCGCGAATTGCTCGTCGAAACCGTCAAGGCATTCGCCGACAAGAAACGAGAAGCTAATGGCAGCCGTTAACCCGCACACACCAGCCGACTACCGGCACTTCGATCGCATTCAGATCAAGCGCGCTCTGATTTCTGTTTCAGACAAAACCGGATTGCTAGATCTCGCCCGTGCGCTTGCGGCCGAAGGCGTAGAGATTGTTTCAACCGGTTCGACGGCTAAGACCATCGCCGATGCCGGCATCGATGTTGTCGAAGTTTCGCAGGTGACCGGGTTTCCTGAGTCGCTAGATGGTCGCGTAAAGACTTTGCACCCGAGCATTCACGCCGGGCTGCTTGCAGACATGCGTTTGATTGCACACGAGGGTCAACTCGACGCACTCAAGGTCAAGCCATTTCAACTCGTAGTCGTCAACCTCTATCCGTTTGTGCAGACCGTGCAGTCTGGCGCAAAGGGCGACGCCGTGGTCGACCAGATCGATATCGGTGGGCCGGCAATGGTTCGCGCTTCGGCCAAGAACCACGCGAACGTTGCGATCGTCACCGACCCTGCTCGCTTTGGCGAGATCATTGCGGCCCTTGCCACCGGCGGAACCACGCTTTCGCAGCGCCGCGCGCTTGCGCTTGCTGCCTTCTCGCACACCGCAAAATATGACACCGCGGTTGCAAACTGGTTTGCGGCCGAACTCGAGGCAGAGTGGCGCAAGGGCGCAGACCAGACGGTCGACAACTCAAGCAAGAATCCTGGCTTCGGCAGCACCTTTGAGATCAAGGGTGAGCTCAGCTCAGTGCTTCGCTATGGAGAGAACTCTCACCAGGCTGCAGCGCTATACCGTGCCGCCAATGACTCGATGGGAATCGCTCAGGCTCGCCAACTCGGCGGCAAAGACATGTCTTATAACAACTTCGTCGATGCAGACGCAGCGCTTCGCGCGGCCTATGATTTTGGCGAGCCGGCGGTTGCCATCATCAAACATGCGAACCCTTGTGGCATCGCAGTTGGCGACCCAAACTCTAGCGACCCAATTGCAGACGCCCACGCGAAGGCACACATGTGCGACTCGATGTCGGCATTCGGTGGAGTGATTGCCGCCAACCGAATTGTTACTGTCGAAATGGCAAAGCAGATTTCACCAATCTTCACCGAGGTGATTGTTGCACCAGGTTATGAAATCGAAGCGCTGCAAATTCTCTTGAAGAAATCTGACTTGCGCATTCTCGAATTGCCAGCGTCATATGCCCGCGACAAATATGAATATCGTCAAATCTCTGGTGGAATCTTGGTTCAAGAGACAGACGAGTTCAGCAACTTCAACACCCTCGGCTGGAAGCTGGTTTCGGGCAAGAAGGCTGACCCAGAAACCATGCGCGATCTCGAGTTCGCCTGGCGTGCCTGCCGCTCGGTTAAGTCGAACGGAATCTTGCTGGCCAAAGATGGCGCATCGGTTGGTGTTGGCATGGGCCAGGTTAACCGCGTTGACTCTTGCAAGCTCGCAATCACTCGGGCCGAGTCTCGCTCGCGCGAATCGGTCGCCGCATCAGACGCATTCTTTCCTTTCGCAGATGGTCTTCAGGTGCTCATAGATGGCGGCGTAAAGGCAGTGGTTCAGCCCGGTGGCTCAAAGCGCGACGCAGAGGTTATCGCCGCTGCCGAAGAGGCCGGAATCACCATGTATTTCACTGGCGAGCGCCACTTCTTTCACTAGAAACAAGCCCCGCCCAAATTGCTGGCAGGCGCAAAACCTCGCATAGACTGCAATGCTGACCTGTTTTTGGAATAACTCACAGGTTTTGCAGATTGGTAACTAAGTGAAATCCCGCGGAACCGTAGCTACTTTGCTGCGCATCTTTCCCTATGCCAAAAGCGCCCTACCTCGCGTAGGCCTTGGCATCGTGGCCGCCCTGAGCACCCAACTTTTTGCCCTGACCGTTCCTAGTTACCTTTCAAATCTGGTCAACAACCTCAAAACCAATCCATCGACGTCGGTCTTGATCGGTGCCGTAATCGCCGTTCTATTGCTCGGCCTCGGTGAGAGCTTCATGGTGCTGATGCGCCGTTGGCTCGTGCTGACCCCCGGCACCCACGTAGAGGCAGCGCTTCGTCGAACTCTCTATGCCAAGCTTCAAGACCTGCCGGTTGCCTTTCACGACAAGTGGCCAAGCGGTCAGCTGCTCAGCCGCGTAACCGGTGACCTGAGCCTGATTCGCCGCTGGCTCTCATTCGGAATCGTGCTGATGGTCTCGAACGTGA
>CANGGA010000053.1 GCA_947453285.1 Microbacteriaceae bacterium
AAGCAACACCGACACATCCAAGCCCGATCAGAATGCCAACCCGGTTTATGGTCAGTTCAGTTTGCAAATCGTAAATCTCACTGATCTGCAGCAGTCAAAAGAAATTGTTGAAGTTCATATTCTCGGCAACGCGACAGCAACAACTACTCCGTTTTGTGCAGGCTGGGTGCCGCCAAAGGCAAACTATACAAAGTGGACGACCGTTGCCGCGCCAAAGACCTCGGCAGCCAAACCATCGGTGCAGGGCCATGTCGTTTCGAAGCTGCTTTGGTCAGATGAGTTCTCGGGCAAATCGGCAACAGTGCCAAACAGCAAAGTGTGGACAAGCCGCTATTGCGGAACCGACTCGGCAAATGGCGGCGCCTCTTATTGCAATGGCGACCAATACAACATTCCTTCGGCTAATCGCCACGACGGTGCTGGGCACATGAAGATTTTGACCAACAGGATCAGCTCGGCCCCTGCCAACTATGGCGACTGCCAGGCCGCGTTCTGCCCATTCACCTCTGGGCGCTTCGACAGTCAGGGCAAGCTTTCGGTTCAATACGGATACATCGAGGCGCGCATCAAACTGCCAGATGGCATCGGGCAGAACCCGGCATTCTGGATGCTCGGCGACAGCATCACTCGTGTCGGTTGGCCAACCTCTGGCGAGATCGACATCATGGAACAGCCAATGATTGGTGATTATCAAAACGCCGGTTCGCTGCACTACTCGAACACCTCAGGTGGATGCTGTGACAACCACATCACCTTCACCCGCTACTTCAACCACACGCAAAAACTGGCAAGCGCATATCACACGTTCGCAATTGCTTGGCTGCCCGGCGAGGTTGAATTCTTTTTCGATGGTGAACTCTATGGAGTTGAAACCAGACAAACCGCATCGACCAACTTCTGGCCGTTCGATGCTCCGGAGTTTCTGATCTTTGACAACACCACCCCTGGCCCTAAGGCGCGGATGAACTGGCAGAGTTCATCGATGTTAATTGACTGGGTGCGAGTATGGTCGCTCGACGGGCAAGGCCGCGTCTATTCGCATTAAAAGTTTTAGGCTGACTCGCGAATGATTAGTTCGGTGCTGAGAATTCTCGAGTCTGGCTTTTGCCCACTGAGCAATTGCATCATCGACTCAGCTGCTGCAGCACCCAAGCCTGGAATGTCTTGCTTCACTGTGGTAAGCGAAGGGCGCGAGGCCTGCGAAAGCATGGTGTCATCAAAACCAACAACGGCAATGTCATCTGGCACTCGCTTGCCGCGTTCTTCGATTGCGTTTATGGCGGCAAGTGCCATCACGTCGTTCGCTGCAAAGACACCGTCAATGTCTGGGTTGCTTGCTAGCAGTCGAAGCATCAAAATCTTTGCGCTCTCATATGAATAGTTGCCATATGCGATCAAGTTCTTATTTACCTTGACACCGTTTTCTTTGTGCGCCTGCTCATAGCCGCGAAGTCGATGCAAGCCAGCACTTGCTTCAACGTCACCGGTGATGGTGGCAATGTTCTTGCAGCCAATCTTGAAAAGGTGATTGGTTCCCATAAAACCACCGGCGACGTTGTTGGTGTCGACGAAGTGAATGTCGCGCGACTCAGCAGAAGGGGTGCCAATCACGACTACCGGCAAACCCTTGCCGGCTAACTTGCGAACTAGCCCTTCTTTGTGAACCTGGGCGAAGATTGCGCCATCGACCTCATTGCTGTCTAGATAGTGCGAAACTGCGCCGTCGTCATCGTCTAGCGGAGCAACCATGAGCAGTGTCTGCATGTTGTTTTCCATGAGCACGCGGCTGACGCCTGAGGTCACCATGCCCCAAAACGGGTCACTCAGTGCGCTGATTTCGTCGTCGATAACCACGGCAATTAGACCGGTGCGGCCGGTAGAGAGGGCAATAGCTGCTCGGTTTGGCCGGTAGCCAATCTTCTTGGCCGCCTTCATCACGGCCGAAACGCGATCTGGGTGAACTCGAGGGTCACCGTTAAAGACGCGAGACACGGTTGCCTTGCTGACTTGAGCAAGTTCAGCAATTTCGTTATAGGTCGAGCGTGTAACGGCTGAATCTGCCATGAAACTAACCCCTGCCCCGTGAAACCGATTTCAACTTCTGTGAAATCTTACCAGCCTCACGAATCTCGAAATTCCTGCTAGTGATTGACAATCTGGCCCACGCCGTCGATTGTGTAGTAACGCACGTAATCAAACGTGAGATTGGCCGACTGAACTGTTTCATCAGTTGGTCCACCAACGAAATTTCCACCCATTGCCAAGTTCAGAATGATGTAGAACTCGTGGTCAAACACCCAAACCAAGCTCGAGTTTGAGCCAACATACTCGGCCTTGGTGACTCGGTGATATTTCACTCCATCGAGATACCAGGTGACGGCGGTTGGAGTCCAGTCGATCGCGTAAGTGTGCCATCCGGTTAGATCAGGAGTCATCTCAGCCGTAGTGCCGTTGCTGCCGTTTGGCCCGTGAAGGGTTCCCCAGACGGTGCTGTCGTTCTGGCCCTTGAGCTCCATGATGTCGATTTCGCCGCAACCAGGCCACAGGCGCTCGTTGACGTTGGCACCTAGCAGCCAGAATGCCGGCCAAACGCCTTGGCCAAGTGAGCCCTTGATTCGAGCCTCGAAGCGGCCATATTGAAAGCCGACCTTCTTATAGGTAACCAGCTTCGAGCTGACCCACTTGCAGTCGCCGTAGTAGCACTTCTGCTGGCTTGCGCCGTTTCGGGTGGCATCAATCTTTAGAGAACCGTCGCCGGTGATTGTGGCCTGCTTCTTTAGGTACCACTGCTCTTCGGCATTTCCCCAGCCGGCGTTCTTGAAGGCAACCCCGTCGCCTTCTTGAAAGTCCCACTTAGATGTATCGACGGCAGAACCAGCCGAACCATTGAACTCGTCAGACCAGGCAAGAGCATATTGCTTTGGCTGATCGCCAGGAACAAAGCTCTTGGTCGAGTATTTGTTTTCGGCAAAGCCCGAAGCCTTTGCCGTGATTGACGCTTTGAAAGTCTCGTAGGTGTCGTTTGCTGCGAACTTGAACTTGTTTGCGGTTGCACCCTTGATTACAAAACCGTTTCGATACCACTGATATTTAACTGCGGTAGCACTAGGAAATATCTGCCCGGCCGAAACCTGAAGTGTGGTCTTGGCTGCATCTGCAAATTCGATTTGCGAATAGACCGTAGTTTTGCCAACCACAATCGCATTTGAAACGCGAGTGACAGTCTCGCCAGAAACAGATGCAGACTGTTTTAGTTGCAGCGTCTTTGCGTTCATCGACGAATCGACTTTTAACGTCAGAGTCTTTGCACTGCTAAGCGCCTTGCCGTTTAGCAACCAGGCGAATGTTTGCGAAGAAGAGTTTGCCCAGGTCGCGAGCGTTGCTCGAACCGTTTGCCCGACTTTTGCTGACTGCGTAATTTGCGGACTGTCATAGGTCGCTGCGTCAGCGTAGGCAACTGTCTTGATTGATGGTGATGCCACCAATGCCAACATTGCTAGCAATACAAAAATCTTCTTCATGAGAATTCTCTTTCTGAGATAAGTCGAGGGTGAGACCGTTCGCTGTCTCACCCTCGACTTTTCAGTTGTTACTAACCGACTTTGACGGTCGTCTTGTAGGTCTTACCCGCGATGACCACCGAGATGGTCTTGGTTCCCTTTGCTACTGAAACCGAGTAAGTCAACTTGCCAGAAGCAGGAAGCTTCTTGGTTGCAGTCGGCAGACCGGTCACCGAAACAGCTGCTGAGGCCGAAGCCTTGCCCTGAATGGTGATCGATACTGCATACTTGCCGCCTACTGCCTTGGTTGCGGCTACTGCCGATACGCCAAGTGGCAGGTTGGTGAAGTGGAACTCAACCATGTCTGCAACGTCACCAGCACCGGCAAGTTCTGGCCATAGCTGGGTAAACACTGCACCCTTGCCAGCAAGTGGCATTGGGGTGATTGGGCTTGCAGGAATTGCCTCACCAACGGTGTCGGTGTTGGTCATGTGGAACACGACGTTTCCGAATGCGTCAGTCTTGCCGGTCCAAACTGCCTTGTCGGCATCGTTCGGCTTGGTTGCATCGGTAGCGGTGGTGCCATCGGTGACCTTAGCGTTCGAACCGCTGTAAGCCTTGCTTACGTGCAACTTGATCTCTTGGTTAACAACTGGCTTGCCAGCGTTGTCTTTTACCGAGTAGGTCAAGTAAGCGTGGTTGCTTACAGGCATGTAGCTCTGACGGAAGGTGATTCCCTTTGCATACCAGTTGTTGTCAACGCTGAAGGTCTTCTCTAGGTCTTCGCGGTGAACCGAGTTGGTGTCGGTCAACTTTGGTGAAAGCAAACGCAAGCTTGGTGCGGTGGTGGTGCCGTTGGTGATGGCTCCGCTCGGCTTGTAGTAGTGGAACTCAGTCATGACAGAGTGGTCAGGCTTCTCACCCGCATACTCAGGCAACAACTGAACGTATAGAGCGTTAAGCGAGGTTGCAGGAATGGTGTCGTCTGTCCAAGCTGTTGGCTTTGGCTCACCCTCGCTTGGGTCGTTTAGGTTTACCAGGGTAAACGAAACGTTTCCGAATGCGTCAGTCTTGCGAATTGGGTCGGCCTGGTCGAATGGAGGCTTGTCGACACCATTGGTCTTCAAACCATCAACACTAACGATTGCAGTCGAGCCAGAGTAGCCCTTGCCAACGCGAAGCTTGATGTCTTTGTTTACGAACGGGTTTCCGCTCTTGTCTTGCACGTGGTAGGTCACCGAAATGGTTGAACCAGCAGGTGCCCAAGTCTTGGTGAAGGTTAGGCCGGTTCCGAACCAGGTGTTCGCGATCCAGCTGTCCGCCATCTTCTGGTTGTCAGCCTTCATGCTGATCATGTCGTCGGTGATCACCGGTGACAAGAGACTAATGTAAGCCTCGCCAGTCGCATCAGCCGCAGTTGCTGAACTTGAAATGCCGGCGATTCCAGCAAAGCTCAGAGCAAGGGCAGCAGTTGCAGATACTGCTTTCTTCCAGTTGAGTTTCATGATTTTCCTTTTCTGTTTGATTTCATTTCTGTCAGCCTCCGGGGTTACCCCTTTACGGCACCATCCATGACACCGCTAACCAACTTGCGGCCGACAAAGATGAAGAGCAACAACAGCGGAGCGGTAGCCATGAAGGCACCACCCATGTTCAAGGCGTAGTCGAGCACGTAGCTTGCTTGAAGCTGAGTTACCGCGATCTGTGCCGTGTAGTTTTCTGGTGACGAAAGCACCAATCCCGGCCACAAGAAGTCGTTCCAGGTGGCCAAGAAACTGAATAGACCGAGCACAAAGCCGCTCTGGCGAATGATCGGCAAGACGATGCTCCAATAGACGCGAAGCACGCCGGCCCCGTCGATGCTGGCGGCCTCGAGTAGTTCATTCGGCACCTGGGCGTCAATAATCTGGCGCATCCAGAACACGCCGAATGCCGTAACCAGCGCCGGAACAATCAGGGCGAGCAAGGTGTCGAACCAACCGACCTGAGAAATCAGCATGAACAACGGGATGATTCCGAGCTGACTCGGAAGCATCATCGTTCCGATAACAAACAAGACCATGAAGCGGCGGCCCTTGAAACTAAGTTTTGCAAAGGCGAAACCGGCAAGCGCAGAGAAGAAGACCTGAGCCAACGCCACGACGGTTCCAACTAGCGCGGTGTTTAGCAATGCACGGTTGAACGGCACCACCGAGTAGACATCTGCGACAACCTTGAAGAAGTTTCCACCCGGAATTAGAGTCGGTGGGTTTTTCGAGATCTCTTCGGTTCCGTTAGAGGCAACGACGAACATCCAGTAGAACGGAAATACTGACGCAAAGGTGACGATTGACAAGATGATGTAACCAATGAACGACATGCGTCGGCTCTTTGGCTTTCTCTTGAACATTGGTTTCTTTGCTTTGGTGGTTATGGCGCTCACTTGGTGTCCTCGCTTGAAAGACGACGAGTAATTACAAAGTTGATAACCGAAACAATTAGCACGATGACGGTAATTAAAATTCCAACTGCAGCCGCATAGCCCCACTGATAGCTTGCGAATGCTTGCTCATACAAGAACAGTGTCAGTGTCGAGAACTGACGCGATGAACCACCCGACAGACCGCCACCGAGAGTCAGCGGTTCTGCGAAGACCTGAAGGCCACCGATGGTCCCAACAATCAAAACGAATGTGATGGTGTTGCGAAGGCCAGGAAGCGTTACATAAATGAATTGCTTCCAAGCTGTTGCACCGTCGAGCGCTGCCGATTCATAAAGTTCTTCTGGAATCGCAAGCATCGACGCCAAGAAAATCAGGGCGTTGTAGCCCATCCAGCGCCAGGTGATCATCGTTGCAATTGCAACGTGGCTGGCGAAACTGTTCTCGATGAAGTCAACGCGAGGAAGACCAAACATTTCGATGATGTTGTTGATCATTCCGAAGTCGCGGCCAAAGAGCTGACCAAAGACAATTGCGATTGCGATTACCGAGGTGATGTTTGGCACGAGAAGCACTGTGCGCCAAGCGGTCTTTCCCTTTAGAAACTTGTTGCGAAGAATTGCTGCGAGGCCGATTGAGCCGATCATCTGGGGAAAAGTTGAGAGAACCCAGATCTCAAGAGTGTTGCCAAGAGCTAGCCAGAAGCGGTCGTCGGCAAGCAGGTCTTGAAAGTTCTTGATGCCGATGAACTCGATTTTGCCGATTGGGTCCCAGTTGAAGAAGGCGATGACGGTCGAGTAGACGATTGGCGCAAGGCCGAAAATCAAGAACATGACGAAGAACGGAGCGGTGAAAAGGTAACCCCACTTGCCGTTGAGCGAGGTTAGACCGCCGGTGTCTTTAGTCTTCTTGACCTTCTTCTCACGCCAGGGCGAGGGGGCCGACTTGCGTCGGCGCCCCTTCAAACCTGGCATCGAATCGCTACTGACTGACATATTGTGTGACCTTAGTTACCTGTAGTCAGACACTTGTCTTTGTCGAGAGCCTTCAACGTGTTAGTCCACGACACTGCCGAAGTTTCTTTCTTTGATTGAACTCGACCGAGTCCGGCGCCAAACGCCATGTCGATAGCTCGCTGGCAGGTGCCTTCGAAGATTGGCTTCAACTTCAACATGCCATCGCTGTAGATCTTGCCAACAGGTGCGTTGTTGAAGAACGGGTCGTTGTATCCAGAAACAGATGGGTCAGAGTAAAGCGA
>CANGGA010000054.1 GCA_947453285.1 Microbacteriaceae bacterium
CGTGGCCGCCCTGAGCACCCAACTTTTCGCCCTGACCGTTCCTAGTTACCTTTCAAACCTGGTCAATAACCTCAAAACCAACCCGTCGACCTCGGTCTTGATCGGTGCCGTAATCGCCGTTCTATTGCTCGGCCTAGGCGAGAGCTTGATGGTGCTGATGCGACGCTGGCTCGTGCTCACCCCCGGCACCCACGTCGAGGCAGCGCTTCGTCGCACGCTCTATGCCAAGCTTCAAGACCTGCCGGTTGCCTTTCACGACAAGTGGCCAAGCGGTCAGCTGCTCAGCCGCGTAACCGGTGACCTGAGCCTGATTCGCCGCTGGCTCTCATTCGGAATCGTGCTGATGGTCTCGAACGTGATCACCATCGTCATCGGTTTGTTCATTTTGCTTTCTTATCACTGGATACTCGGGCTGATTTTTATCGCAACCTCGATTCCAATCTGGATCAAGGGGTTCAGATTCGAATCTGAATATCACAAGATTGCTCGCCAGAGCCAAGACCAGGCCGGCGACCTCGCCACCTCGGTTGAAGAAGCCGTGCACGGCATCCGTGTCTTGAAGGCATTTGGTCGCGGCGACTTTTTCGCATCGAAGTTTGCTGCCGCAGCCGAGACTTTGCGAAACACCGAAATCAAAAAAGCGAAACTGATTGCAAACCTTTGGGTTTATCTGATCATGATTCCCGAATTTGCCGTTGGCTCATCGATGCTCATCGGAATCTATTTGGTATCTACCGGAGACTTGAGTGTCGGTGGTTTGGTTGCTTTCTTCGCGGTTGCTCGCGTGCTTACCTGGCCAACCGAATCAATTGGCTTCTTCTTGTCGATGACCCTCGATGCCAAGACCGCTGTCGAGCGCTACTTCGAAGTGATCGATACTCCGGTTGACATCACCGACCCTGAGTCGCCGGTGAAGATCAAATCACCAAAGGGTCGCCTCGTCTTCAAGAACGTTCACTTTAGATATAGCGATGCACCAGCCTCGCAACCAGACCTGCTCAACGGTGTCGACCTCGAAATCGAACCGGGCGAATCGATTGCCCTCATCGGTGTTACCGGATGCGGCAAGACCAGCCTCACCGCGTTGACCACACGTCTCTATGAGGTAACCGGTGGATCGATTGAGCTCGACGGAGTCGATATTCGTGATTTGACCCGAGACGAGTTGCGCAGTCACATCGCAATGGCCTTCGAAGATTCAACCCTGTTCTCGTCGAGCGTGAAAGACAACGTGCTTCTCGGTCGCCCGAAGTCGACCAAGAAAGACCTGCAGCAGGCGCTAGATATCGCCCAGGCGAACTTCGTCTATGACCTGCCAAACGGCCTCGACACCAAGATTGGTGAAGAGGGCCTCAGCCTCTCTGGCGGCCAGCGCCAGCGCCTCGCCCTTGCCCGCGCGGTGGCTGCCAAGCCGGCCGTGCTCGTGCTCGACGACCCGTTGTCGGCCCTAGACGTAGACACCGAGGCAATGGTCGAAGATGCTCTTCGCACGGTCTTGAAGAGCACCACCGCCCTGATCGTGGCTCACCGCCCATCGACGGTTCAGCTTGCCGACCGCGTTGCCCTTCTCGAGAATGGTCGCATCACGGCACTCGGCACTCACAGCGAATTGCTTGCGACCAACAAGCACTACCGTCACGTAATTTCTAGCCTCGATGCCGACGGCAAAGAACTCAAGGCAAAGCCTCGCAAGAAGGCGGTGACCAAATGAGCATGCACGGAGTTAGCAACGAAGACAACACCGATCTAGACAAGGCGCAGTCGAAAGAAATTCGCAAGCGTTCGCTGCGTTTGCTGTTCTCGCTGGTTCGCCCAATTCGAGCTCGCCTGGCAGCATCGTTTGCGATGGTCTTGGTGAGTCAGGCCCTTCGCGTTGCCGGCCCAGGTCTAATTGCATTTGCAATCGACACAGCATTGCCAAAAGCGATCAAGGGTGACCTTTCGGTTGCTTGGCTCACCGCAGGCGCATATCTCGTTGCGGCTCTTGCCTCGGCAGCATTGACTTCGTTCTTCTTGGTTTTTGCGCAATACACAAACCAGAGCGTGCTATTCGAAATTCGCAATCGCCTATTTAGACACACGCAGCGACTCTCGCTCGAGTTTCACGAGAACTACACCTCTGGTCGCGTAATTTCTCGTCAGACCAACGACATCGATTCGCTAAAAGAATTGCTAGACACCGGTGGCAACGAAATGATTGCCGGCATTCTCTACATGATTTTCACGGCAATCGCGCTTGCCACTCTCGACCTGCAATCATTCTTGATTCTGCTCTGCAGCCTGGTGCCACTCGGCTTCTTGACTCACTGGTTTCAAACCCAAACCAAGTTCTGGTATCGCAAGAGCCGCGTCTCGTCGGCGAAACTCATCGTTCACTTTGTCGAGACCATGACCGGCATTCGTGCCGTGAAGGCGTTTAGAAAAGAGAAGCGCAACCAGGATGCCTATAACGAGCTCGTCGAAGACTACCGAGGTGTGAACGCCAAGGTCATTCAGATCTTCGGAATCTATGACCCTGGGCTAACCGCAATCGGCAACATCGTCGTGGCAGCGGTGCTGCTATTCGGCGGATTCAGGGCCATCCAGGGCGACTTTCAGATTGGTCTCTTGGTCGGTGCGCTGCTCTATGCCAAGCGCTTCTTCGACCCAATGGAAAACCTGGCTCAGTTCTATAACGCCTATCAGTCGGCAAACTCGAGCCTCGAGAAGATCTCGGGAGTTCTAGAAGAGGACCCTTCGGTGCCTGAGCCGGCACATCCGGTTGAAATCAAGCATGCCAAGGGCGCTCTAGATTTCGAAAAGGTCGAGTTTCACTATGGCAACGGCAAGACGATTCTGCCCGACTTCAACCTGAACATTCCGGCCGGTCAGACCATCGCCTTGGTTGGCACCACCGGCGCCGGCAAGTCGACGCTCGCCAAATTGGTCTCGCGCTTCTATGACCCAAGTGTCGGCGAGGTAAAGCTTGATGGAATCAGCCTGCGCGATATCTCGAACCACGATCTGCGCACCGCAATCGTGATGGTTACCCAAGAGGCCTACTTGTTTGCCGGAACAGTTGCAGACAACATTGCACTCGGCAAGCCTGATGCCACCATCGAAGAGATCATCTCTTCGGCAAAGGCCGTTGGCGTGCACGAATTTATCGAGTCGCTGCCAGATGGCTACAACACCGACGTGAACAAGCGCGGTGGGCGAGTGTCTGCCGGTCAACGCCAGTTGATTTCGTTTGCTCGCGCGTTCATCGCTAACCCTGCCGTATTGATTCTCGATGAGGCCACAGCTTCGCTAGATATTCCTAGTGAGCGTTTGGTTCAGCACGGATTGCAAACTCTGCTCAAGGGCCGAACCGCAATCATCATCGCTCACCGGTTGAGCACTGTTTCGATTGCCGACCGAGTTCTAGTGATGGAACACGGTCGCATAATCGAAGACGACGCACCGGCAACGCTGATTGCCGGCAAGGGCAAATTCTCGAAGATGCACAAGGCCTGGCGAGACTCGCTCGCCTAAGCGCTAGCGGCTACTTCTTCGACTTCACGTCGATTGCAACCGCCGACCAACTGGCAACATTCACCTGCATGGTTCCATCTGCCGCAACCACTACATCTGAGCCTGAAATTCGGTCGGTGTAGGTTCCGGCCGGCATCGAAGTCTTGATGGTTGCCGCGATTGCGGTGTCGCCAGTGTTGAAGGCAACATAGCCGAGCTTGCCGCGACCGAAGCCATAGCCGTCGCCCTCTTGCCAGATGTTGGTGAACTTGGCGTCGCCAACCGCCTTGTGAAAGGCGATCATGCCCACGATTGCCGGCCAGCGGTGCTGACAGACCCATTCGCCATCGGCATAGGTGCCGTGGTCTGGGCCAACATTGGCAACGCACTCGGCCTTCGGCTGGTAGCCATCCGGGCCTTGAATTGGCCCCGCATCGGTGTCACTGAATGCATAAGACGAATACATCATCGGCTTGCCATAAGGAACCGCGAGAGTGAATGCCGAGGCGAGATTGAACTGCTTCGCAAACTGATAGGTGAGGCCGCTGCCGTTGCGTTCGGTGTCGTGATTCGAAACGAGGGTCACGGTCTTGTCGCTCGGGCTGAGCATGTCGAAGTATGACTGGTCGGCAGAACCGCCGAGAAGACCGTTGCTGCCGAAGATGTTGTGCATCTGGGTGATCCAGTCGAATGAGAAAACGTGAGAGAACGCGTAATAGTCAGACTGCGGTGGCTGTTCGCCGATGACCTCGTCGATGAATGTTGTGTCGCTTGGCAGCTGATCGATTATCTGCTTTAGCTCACTAGCAGCGATGTGCTTAGCGGCGTCAACTCGAAAACCCGAGACTCCCATTTTGCGAAGACCCTGCAAGAACTTTGCCAACTGATCGCGCACGTTTTGCTTGCCGGTGTTTAGATCGGCGAGACCGAGCAATTCGCACTGTTGAATCTCTTCAACATTCGACCAGTCTTGAATTTGATCTACGCCGGTTGGGCAACTGTGAAAATCGTCGGTGGCATAAAGCCCAGGAAATTCATACTTAGTGAATTCGGTGCCTGCGAAACCCTGACCGTTCATTTGGCCGGTCATGTGGTTCAACACCACGTCGACCATAATCTCAACGCCAACTTGGTTGCAGGCAGCGATCATCGCCTTGAACTGTTTCTCATTGCCCAGACTCGAGTCGATCATGTAGCTAACCGGCTGGTAGTGATCCCACCATTCGCTGCCCTGAATATCTTCTTGCGGTGGTGAAACTAGGGCCCAGTCGTAGCCATCCGTGGCAAGAGTTGGGCACTCGGCCGCAATCGAATCGAAGCTCCACATGTTCATCTGCACGCCGACCGAATTGGTGGTGATTGGCGTTGCCGCCGGATAGCTCGGTGCGCAAGAAGTGAGGCTCAATGCCGCGAGGGCGGTGGCTGCTAGGGCTGCCGCAATGCGGCGCAAAGGCTTGGTCATGGCTCAAACCTAATAGGCTTGGAACGAATGTTGGCCCAAGAATCGGGTCGGCAAAACCCTAAATCTGGAGCAGCAAAAGCATGTCAAAAATCAAGGTAGTCGGCAAGGTAGTCGAGCTCGACGGCGACGAGATGACCAGAATCATCTGGCAAAACATCAAAGACTCGCTAATTCTTCCTTTTCTCGACATTGACCTCGAGTACTACGACCTAAGCGTTGAGCACCGCGACGAGACCGACGACCAGGTCACCATCGACGCAGCCCACGCAATCAAGAAGCACGGCGTTGGCGTCAAGTGCGCGACCATCACTCCAGACGAGGCACGCGTCGAAGAGTTCAAGCTAAAGAAGATGTGGAAGTCGCCAAACGGCACCATTCGAAACATTCTCGACGGCGTTGTCTTTCGCGAGCCAATCATCATCTCAAACGTTCCTCGTTTGGTGCCAGGTTGGACCAAGCCGATCATCATCGGCCGTCACGCGCACGGCGACCAGTACAAGGCAACCGACTTCAAGGTTCCGGGCAAGGGTCGCGTAACCATGACCTGGACTCCAGAGGGTGGCGAGCCAGAAACTTTCACAGTTGCCGACTACCCAGAGCACGGTGGCGTCGCGATGGGCATGTATAACTACATGGACAGCATCCGTGATTTTGCTCGCGCAAGCTTCAACTACGGCTTGTCACGCAACTACCCGGTTTACCTGTCGACCAAGAACACAATCTTGAAGGCCTATGACGGCGCATTCAAGGATGCCTTCCAAGAAGTCTTCGACGCAGAATATGCAGACCGCTTCAAGGCTGCCGGCCTCACCTATGAGCACCGCCTTATCGACGACATGGTCGCAGCGGCACTCAAGTGGGAGGGTGGCTATGTCTGGGCTTGCAAGAACTACGACGGCGACGTTCAGTCAGACACCGTTGCGCAGGGCTTTGGTTCGCTCGGCCTGATGACCTCGGTGCTTACCACTCCTGACGGCAAGACCACCTTGGCCGAGGCTGCTCACGGCACCGTGACTCGTCACTACCGCGACTGGCAGGCCGGCAAGAAGACCTCGACCAACCCAATCGCTTCGATCTATGCCTGGACCCGCGCTCTTATGGCCCGCGCCGAGATCGACGGAACCCCTGAGGTTGCTAAGTTCGCCGAGACTCTTGAAGACGTAATCATCAAGACCGTTGAAGCTGGCCACATGACCAAAGACTTGTCGTTGCTAGTTGGCGGCGACCAGGGCTACCAGACCACGGATGAGTTCATGGCTAGCCTTGCCGAGAACCTTCGTGCGCGCCTGGCCTAAATCTGTTTAGAACCGCGGCTTCGGTTGCGGCTGTGAATAACTCCCTCGAGATTCTCGTGGGAGTTATTTGCTTTCTGTCATGCACAGAAAATACATTCGCCGCTGGCACAAACTTCTTTCTGCCAGCGCTTCACTAGTCGCAATTCTCGCCGGGCTTTTTGTGGCTCCGGCATCGGCGCAAGCCGGCCCGTCTGTCGACATGTTTTGGGCTGACGTCTCGCGCACCAATCAGTCGACCGCCTATTTCTATTTGATGACCTCTACACCGATTAGCAATCTCGATGCCGGTGATTTTCTGATAACTGGTTCTGCAACGGGTTGCACAATCGATGCCACATTTTCACCGAGTTCGTTTTTTGCCGTTGCCGTGAATAATTGCAGCGACGGTACCGTTGGTCTTCAACTCGGTGCAAACTCTGTTTCAGACCTGCACGGAGATTGGGGTCCGGAATTTGGTTACCCGACAGACTTTACAATCATCGATCGCACCGCACCGAGTTTCGCATTTGAAAATGTGCCACTCGCAGTTGCAGATCCATCGTTCAACCTCGTGGCAACTGCGAGCGAAGACGTTTCGCAAATCACCTCGTTAGTCATCCCGACAATCAGCGGTGATGGCTGTTTCATTGCGGGCATCACCAAAGTGAATCACACGTTGAGATTTGCTATCACCGGATGCAACCACGGTGCACAGGTGGTCGTCACGATTTATCAAGACAGCTTCGTCGACGCCACCGGAAACACCGGGCCGGCTGCCGATATCGTGAGCCCGACGATCAGCGTTGCTCCGATTGC
>CANGGA010000055.1 GCA_947453285.1 Microbacteriaceae bacterium
ACGCTCTTGCGCTAAGTCTTGCGCTTGCCCGAAAACTTCCTGAGCGAGTAGTTGCCAAGAGTTGGGGCAAGAAATTTGCGGTTAGTCTCTATGACTCGCACATTGTGATCGTTGGCGGCGGCGGCATAACCGAGGAGTTACTGCTTTTGCTCGCTCCTTTCAAAACTCGAGTCACCGTAGTTCGCAAACATGACTCCGCTCTGGCCGGAGCAAACGAGACCGTAACCTTCGACAGACTTGACGAATATTTGGCGATGGCAGATTTCGTGATCTTGGCGGCTGCACTAACCGACGAAACTCTTTACTTGATGAATGAGCGTCGGTTCGCACTCATGCGACCGTCTGCTTACCTGGTGAACATCGCCAGAGGAAAAATGGTTGACTCCGATGCTCTTTTCGAGGCTCTAAGCTCGGGCACGATTGCCGCCGCCGCCATAGACGTGACAGATCCCGAGCCGCTGCCAGATGGTCACAGACTCTGGGATGCCCCGAACTTGTTGATTACTCCGCACACCGCAGACACCAACGCTCAGGTGATTCGCCTCTTCTGCAACCGCATTGACGCAAACGTAAAGGCTTGGCTCGGACAAGGCGATTGGGTGGGTGAGGTAGACCCAACCCTCGGCTACTAACTCAAAGGTTTGGCGAATTTTTGCCTTTTTTGCTAGGGTTAGAGGCTGCGAAAGCATTCCTCGGTAGCTCAATTGGCAGAGCAATCGGCTGTTAACCGATAGGTTCTTGGTTCGAGTCCAAGCCGGGGAGCCACTGTGTTCAGGAGGCCAACTTGATTCGTTGGATCCAATCTCGAAATTGGTCTGCAACCGCTCTTTTAGCCGGCTTCTCCCTTCTCTTTCTCGGCGGAATCGATTTATTTCTCTCCGACTTCAGCAGCATCTACATCTCGCTGATCTTTTCGGCAGCTATCTTTTTGGCGGTGAGGCTGCCATGGGTGGCAATCGCACTCGTGGTTTCGGGTTCGGGCGCGGCCGTTGGTCTAGACATCAAACCGGGTGCCAACGGTCTGATGATTGTGCTTTTCTTGGTAGTCATTGCTGCGCTCGCATCCCAGCCGGCACGATTCGTTGCCCTCTTAGCCTCAATCGTTTCTGGTGCAGCTGTGCTCGCCAACGCGGTTTTCTTCTCGAGTCGGCTGCTCAGCAGTTTTGGAGTGTTCAGTTATAACGCCAACGCCCAGATTTCGATATTTGTAGTTGGCCTGATCATGATTGTTAGCCTGAATCTTCTAGCCTGGCTGCTTGGCCGTTTGCTGATCACTAGATCGCAGCACGTGGGAACAAGTTTTGATCGTGCCGTTGCCGAAAGAACTCAGGCCCGCCTCGGTCTCGAAGTGGCAGAGCAGAACGAGCGATTTGAAATTGCTCGCGACATTAGTGAATTGGTGATTCAACGCATCTCGGCAACAATCAGCATTGCTGAAGGAGGCGTTTACGCAACCAAGGCCGATCCCGCAGCGGCAAGCAGAATTCTTGAACAGGCTGCAGATAGTGCTCGTTCGGCTCACGCCGAGCTAAGACGTTTGTTCGACATGCTCAATAAGCTGAACCAGGTCAATGCTGCTCCACCACGAATCGACGACCTCGATTCGTTAGTCATTGCATTTAGAGAACTCGGCTACAACATCTCGCTGAAGCATGACGGTGAGCGCTTCGAAATCAGCGAGGGTGCAGAGCTCGCAATTTATCGCATAGCTTTCGATGCTCTAGAAAACGTGAGAAATCACGCACCGTTTGGCACCGATGTGACCGTTGACTTCTCATGGACGAACCAGGGCATGCAACTTCTCATCAAAGACAACGGCACCGAAGTGAGCAACCGCGGGCTTTCACTCGAAGAGCTTGCCTACACCGTTGAAGAAGATCGCAAGTCGCTGACCGAATCAATTCGAGGTGCAGGGATTACCGCCATGAGTGAGCGTGCTGGCCTTTACGGGGGAGCGATTGAAGCCACCAAAGTGCCTGGCGTGGGTTTCACCCTCTCGGCCATCTTTCCAAACCTCAAAGACACCGCCACCGAATAAATGACTGGCCACGATTTCAGAATCGCTCTGATTGATGGAGATCCGGCAATCCGCGCCGGCCGAAGATTGCTTCTAGATTCGCAAGACGACATGAAAGTCGTCTACGAGCAATCACAGGCAAACTTGGCTCTTGAAGAGGTGCCAGATCTATTGGTCGATGTTTTGATAATCGATCACAGGCTCCAGGGCATAGACGGTGTAACCCTGGCGAAACAGTTGGTTGAGATATTCAGCACCAATAGGCAAGCGGTGCCAGCGGTCATAGTTACCGGCAGTTACTTCACATTTGAATTGTTGATGGCGAGCATCCGTGCTGGGGCAACCGAACTGGTTACTCAAGATTCGCCTGCGGAGGAGTTGCTGGTTGCCATTCGCAAATCGCGAAGGAGCATGGCCGACGTGAAACTCAAGGCGTTCAAAGAGTTTCTCGACTCCCGCGACTATCAGCCAGAACCAGATGTCACTTATCTTTTGAAACTCAGCTTTCTTTCGGCTGAAGAACGTGAACTGCTCGAAGAGATTGCCGAAGCACGAGACATTGATCAAATTGCCGAGCAATTAGGCTTAGCCAGAACTCGAATTCGTGAACTGGTCGATGGTCTGCTTCGCGCGTTTGGGTGCGCCACTATCGAACAGTTTTATTTACTGCTAAGGGATTCCCGAAGAAATGGCTAGAAGACAAGTTGACACGATGTCGCTTGGCGTGGGCATCGCTACAGGGCTCTATGGCATTTCATTTGGAGCGCTATCGGTTGCCTCGGGCCTAGACATCTGGCAGACGCAGCTGCTCAGTCTTCTTATGTTCAGTGGTGGCTCGCAGTTTGCATTTATCGGGGTAGTCGCCGGTGGCGGACTAGCCTCATTGCCTGCCGCTATTGCCTCGGCTTGGATGCTTGGCGTTCGCAACGGCTTTTATGCGCTTCAGATGAAGCCGCTCTTGGGATTGCTCGGTTGGAAAATGCCGATCGCCGCCCAACTAACCATCGATGAGTCCACCGGTGTGGGCACCGCGCAATCTAGTAACGAAGACACTCGTCGGGGCTTCTGGCTCACCGGGGCGGCGGTCTTTGTGTTTTGGAACACGCTTACGTTTGCGGGAGCTTTGCTTGGCAACGCACTCGGCGACCCAAGAATTTACGGCCTCGACGCTGCCGCCGCCGCAGCGTTTTTGGGTCTGCTCTGGCCAAGGCTTAGCTCATTGCAACCGTTAGCGGTAGCTGTTGCCTCGGCGTTTGTCGCCGTCGCTCTCACCCCGGTTCTTGCAGCCGGCATGCCAATTCTGCTTGCCGCCATAGTCGCCCTGATTGTTGGCGGCTTCAATCTGTTCGCAAATCGTTCGAGCGACGGTGATTTGACGTGACCCTAATTCTTGCCGTTTTGATCGCCTCGGCCGCGGTGTATTCGTGGAAGTTCTTCGGCTTTCTGGTTCCAGAGCGCTTTTTAGAGAAGCCAGCCGTTTCTCGAATCGCGGCGCTGCTAACTGTTGCTTTGTTGTCTGCGTTGATGGCGACTCAAGCGCTTACCAAAGGTTCAGAGATTGTTCTAGACGCTCGAATCGCAAGCATGGTAGTTTCTGCCGTGCTGCTTAAATTCAAGGCTCCGTTTTTAGTGGTTGTCGCGGCTGCTGCTGCAACGGCAGCATTGCTTAGGCTTTTCGGCTTCTGAATCAGGCGTCTAAGTCGTCTTTGCCTGGCATCCAGCTAAGACCGTCGATGCCCCAGCCCACTTCTTGCTTAATCTCTTCGACTTCCGGCTTGAATTCATCTCTTAGTTTGTCAACATAGAGCGTGCCGTCTAGGTGGTCATACTCGTGTTGAAAAATTCGTGCGAACCAGCCTTGAGCTTCGATGTGAATTGGGTTCTGATCAAGGTCGACTCCGGTGACTATCGCCCGCTCGGCTCGCTTTAGCGGAAACCGATAACCAGGAAAGCTGAGGCAACCTTCGCTTTCATCGTCTTCGTCTGGCATTTCGGCACTGATTGGCCCAATTTCGAGCACCGGATTGATGACAACTCCACGCTTTAGCGCCCCGTCATCTTCGGTCCAGGTGTAAGTGAATATGCGCTTCGCAACGCCGATTTGAGGCGCTGCCAGCCCTACGCCCGGGGCTGCATCCATGGTTTCGAACATGTCGGCAACTAGTTCGCGCAGGTTTTCGTCGAAAACGGTGACTTCGCTGGCGCGATTGTGTAGAACCGGGTTGCCAGAGATGCATATTGGTCGAATCGTCATGGCTCAAATTTAGCCGATTGGCCTAGACCAAACTTGGATAGGCCAAAGGTAGCCTGAGAGCAGTCAACAAAAGGAAACAATGCAGCACATAATCGGCCCAGCGGAACAATTGCGTTATCTCGCAATTCTGCTAGCCGTTCTCGCTGCGGTCGCACTAGCCTTCGGTGCGCAATTTCAAAATAATGCGGTTGGCGAGGGGCAGACCAAAACTAAATCTGGTCGCGGCGGACTCGGCTTTAAGCAGCTCGTTCGCTTAATCGTTCGCCCGCAGTGGATTTCAGGACTCGGCCTCATGGCTGTTGGCATGATCTTGCAACTTGGCGCACTTTCTCTTGCTCCACTAATCGTGGTTCAGCCAATCGGTGCGATTGCTCTTGTCATCACTTCGCTACTAAACGCGAGAGCCACCAAGACACGGATGAACCGGGGCAGCATAATCGCCGTCGGGCTTTGCACACTTGGCATTGCGCTGTTTGTTGGCATGGCATCGGGCGTAGCGCACGCCAACGTATTGACCGACACCGACGTGATAACCGTCTTGGTGATTTTGCTCGCGCTGCTGATTGTTTTTGCTGTGCTCTTCTTCAGTGCCGGAAGATCCGCCAAACCACTTACCTACATCGTGGGCGCGGGAGTGCTCTATGGCTTTGTCGCAACTCTCGCGAAGGTCGTTATTCAGCGCATCTATCAGTTGCAGTTCGATTGGTTGACCATCCTGTGTCTAATCGCTCTTGTCGCAGCTGTAGTTTTGGGTGGCTGGTTCGTTCAGAATGCTTATGCCTCAGGCCCGCCTGATTTGGTCATCGCCGGTCTGACCGTGATCGACCCGATGGTTGCGGTGACCATTGCCATCGTGATTTTGGGTGAGGCCAAGGCGGCAAACTTCTTGGTCGCCCTTGGTTTCGCCGTCTCGGCAGCCATGGCAGTTGCCGGCGTAGTGCTGCTATCCAAGGTTCATCCAGAGTTGACCGCCAAAAAGGCCGCCGTTCGGTAAAATTGTGCTTGACCGGTTTCGGTCTAAGACAAAAGAGGGTTTTCATTGGCAACCACTAAGACCAAGAACCCGCCGCTAAAGATTGTCATTGGTGCAGACACCTTTCCGCCAGACATCAACGGAGCAGCGAGATTCGCTGAGCGACTAGCGGCCGGACTTGCTCGCCACGGGCACGATGTTCACGTCGTCTGCCCAGCTTTCAGTGCCGAGCACGGCACCTTCATCGAGACTCACGATGGCTCAAAGCTGACCGTTCACCGCATCAAGAGCATCCGACTTCTTCAGCACAAGACTCTTCGCTTCGTGTGGCCGTTCACCCTCAAGAATAAGACCGACGAAATCGTCTCTTCAGTTCAACCGGATGCGGTGCACATTCAATCGCACCTAATCATGGGCCGCTACCTCATCAAGAGTGCGAAGCAACGCGGTATCCGTGTGTTGGCAACCAACCACATCATGCCCGAAAACCTAATTCGCTATTCGGTGATTATTCCGAAGTGGTTTGAAAAGACAGCCATGAAACTCGCCTGGCTTGACGCCGGTCGCGTGCTTCGCCAGGTCGACTTCATCACAACCCCAACGCGTCGAGCCGCTGATCTTCTTGAAGCAGCAGCAGGCGTCACTGATGTTTTGGCAATTTCATGCGGAATCGAGGCGTCGAAGTTTGCAAACGCAACACCAACCAGCAACAAGGTTCCTCGAATTTTATTCTTGGGTCGTCTCGATTACGAGAAGCACATTCACAACCTTTTGCTAGCGGTGGCCAAGTTGCCGGCATCGCTGAACACGCAGGTTGAAATCGTCGGAGACGGCGGTGAACGCAAGAGTCTCGAAGAGCTTGCTCGCACGCTGAACATCGCTGACCAGGTTAAATTCTTGGGTCACATCACCGAAGAAGAATTGCCAAAGGCCTATGAGCGCGCAACTTTGTTTGCAATGCCTTCAATTGCAGAGTTGCAGTCGATTGCAACTATGGAGGCTATGGCTTCTGGTCGTCCGGTAGTCGCTGCCGATGCAATGGCTCTGCCTCACCTCGTGCACGACGGTGATAATGGTTACCTTTTTCCACCGGATGACGTAGACGCATTCGCCGACCGACTCTTGCGAATTCTTACAGCTGACAAGAAGGAGCTCGCGCGCCTTAGCGAGAACTCGCTCTACCTGATTCAGTCTCACGACATCGAGCGCACCCTCAAAATTTTCGAGGGTCTATATCGTGGAGACCAGGATGCCGAACGCACATCCGACGACAACAACGATCAATACAGCGAACCAATCGGTCGCCTAAACGCGCGACTTCACTCTCAGGTCGTTCGCATGCGCAAGCAAGCCTTTGCTCTACGCGAGGCATCGTTGAACTTGGTTGACAAAGCCGATGAGCTTCGCGAAGACGCCCTGAAGCGAGCCAAGAAGGCAAACGCAAAGGTGAAGAAGACCGCGGTAAGAACGGCCAAGAAGGCAAAGTCGGCTGTCAAAGAGGTAGCCGAGCGCCTGAGGTCAGAGGATTAGGGTCGTCTAGACTCTTGAAGCGGGGGAGTTAGCTCAGCTGGTTAGAGCAGCGGACTCATAATCCGTCGGTCACGGGTTCAAGTCCCGTACTCCCCACTCCAGGTGTAAATGTCGCAGGTCACTTCTAGGTTCAAACTATGAAA
>CANGGA010000056.1 GCA_947453285.1 Microbacteriaceae bacterium
AGAGACAAGATAGAGCCCAGCCGAATCGGCAGTTCCAGAACCAATTTGACCGTTCATGGTGATAGCGCCACTGGCAGCGTTCACCGAACCGGCCAAATAAATTCCGGCGTTATCAATTACTGGGTTCGAGTCGAGCAACGCGCTGCCGTTGTATGCCGTTGCGTATCCGCGCGCGTAGCCGGTTGTGACCGAGTATGAACCACCAGCAAAAACCACATCGCCACCGTTTGTGGTGATTGACGATGCGGCGGTCAAATAGATATTTCCGGCAGTCGAACCCGAACCATTATCAGCATTGGAAAGGTAGGTTACTGAACCACCCTTCATAGTGATGGTGGTGTTCTGATAGATGTAGCCGGCGGCGGCAACCTTCAAGCTAGATGCGGAGTTGGTGCACGCACTAAAGTTCATGGCTCCGCTGATGTCCATGTTTCCAGTCGAGGTGATCGTCAGATTGCCACAACCGGCTGCAGACGCAGTGACGCCATTCGAAACAATGATGCCCGCGGCATTCAGATTCACCGCTGTTCCGCTGGCGCCGGTCTGCAACTGGGCGCGCAGCGTTTCGTTGTTGATGTTGGCGGCTGTGCCCTTAGTGATTGCGTCGTAGGTGTTTGTGGCCGAGTTCCAACGAAGGTTCGAAGTCGCGCCAGTGTTGACGATTAGAGAACTCGCGCTACATCCAGTGTCGGCGGTAACCGTGGTTTGGGCTGAATAGGCCGACGCAATCTCAAAAGTTCCGTTGCCGCCGTTAATGCCACTAGCCCTGGCTTCGACTTTGTATCCCCGACCGCAGTAGAACGCAGCATCGGTGATCGTTGTCGAAGACCCTGTAAAAGCTGAACTTGTGGCAAGAAGCGCGTTGCTGGTTGAGTCGTAAACCCTGACAATGAAATTTGCGTTTGAAATAGCATCTTGGTTGCCAAGTGCAACGGTTAAAGAAGCCCCGTTGTCGGTGACCGAAGAAATCGTTGGAGTTGCTAGTTGATACTGCAAACTACGGCAAACAACATCGGCAATACCGTCAACGCCACCACCGGTGTACGCACGGAAACCGGTGACAAACATTCCGGTTGGGCAACTATAGGTGTCGTTGACCGTTCCCTGGTTGTAGTTTGGGCCAACGTTGTTGGTTGCCTGACTCAGAATGTTCTTACACTCGATGCCAAGATCGTCGATGAATCCATTGTTCACCGCTCGCAAGCCAGAAAGGAATTGTGAGGATGAACACTGCATGTCAGAGAATGTTCCAGCGTTTTCGCTACCGCTATTCAAAATGTATTGGTTTGTTTCACTAGCTGTGTTCCAAGTTGCAGTCTGTGCGACTGGGGTCTCACACCAGTAATGCAAGTGCGTGATGTAGTCAGCGTTATCGTGCTTGATTCGAATGGCACTAATGAACTGACCGTCGGCGCAAGTGACGGTCGACTTTAGCGTGCCGCCATAGCCGCCAAGGTCAGCAAAGTAATTTGACGAGGTTCCGTAAACGAAAGTTCCGGCGTTTGCGCTGGTGTTTGGAATTAAGATCATCAAGACAGTTGCAACGAATGCAGCTGCTAATGCGAAGAAAGATTTTTTCATCGAGCGTGCGCGAAAAAGCGACGACAATATTCGTCTCATGCGCACCTCCTCGTAGATCCAAAATCGATATGCCTAATTCACAAAAATCCCTTTTGCGAATTGGCATTCGAGCATGGCAAGGCAGCACGAAGCATGCCCCACCAGGCCTTTTAAGAGTAAGAAACGCCGAAAATTACACTGTTGTAGTTATTCGGGTTAACCGAACATAAATTCGGCATATTTGCGAACATTTCGCAGAATTTTTTGGGCCCAAAACGTGCGCCGTTTCGACCTCAAAAAGGGCCAAAAGTGGCCATTTAAGACAAAAATCCCCGGCCAAAATGACCGGGGATTTTTGAGCTTTGAAGCGAGATTACTTGAGGGTAACCTTCGCGCCAGCGCCCTCTAGGGCTGCCTTTGCCTTCTCAGCGGTGTCTTTGTTAGCGCCCTCTAGAACGGTTGCAGGTGCACCGTCAACTAGAGCCTTTGCCTCGCCTAGACCTAGGTTGGTCAATGCGCGAACTTCCTTGATAACAGCGATCTTCTGGTCGCCAGCTGACTCTAGAACAACGTCAAATGCGTCCTTCTCTTCAGCTGCTTCGCCAGCGCCGCCACCAGCTGCAGGTGCAGCTGCAACTGCTACAGGAGCAGCAGCGGTAACTTCGAATACTTCTTCAAACTTCTTTACGAAGTCGCTTAGCTCAATGAGCGAAAGCTCCTTGAAAGCGTCGATCAACTGGTCGGTTGATAGCTTTGCCATTTTTGTCTCCTAATTTGGGGTTTTGAAGCGTTTTTTGGATAAATCCGTGTGTTTTTAGCCCTCTTGCTTGATGCGCAAGGCATCGACTGCGCGTGCAGCCTGAGCAAGTGGAGCCTGGAACATGTAAGCGGCCTGGAACATCTTGGCCTTGAACATGCTGGCGGCCTTTGCCAACAGCACTTCACGGCTTTCGAGGTCAGCAAGCTTCTTAACCTCAGCCTCAGTAAGGGTGATGCCGTCTAGGACACCAGTCTTTACTACAAGCAGAGGATTTGCCTTAGCAAAGTCGCGCAGCGCCTTCGCAACGGTGACTGGGTCTCCGTTTACGAATGCCATCGCAGTTGGACCGTAGAGCTGACCTTCAAAGGCCGATACTCCAGCGTTCTTAGCTGAGATTTCTAGAAGCGTGTTCTTTGCTACGGCGTAGGTTGCGTCTTTACTGATTGAACGACGAAGCTCTTTGAGCTGCGCCACAGTAAGGCCGCGGTACTCGGTTAGAAAGACGGCAGATGAGCTTTTGAACGCGTCAGTAAGCTCGGCTACGGTCTGAACCTTGTTCGCCATGGCACTCCTTGATGATTGATGCCGGTTAGCCCCAGAAAGAAAAAGGCTCCGAGCGCAGACGCACGGAGCAAAAATGTCTCGAAACGAGAATTTACTTCACACACCTGCGCGGGCCGAGCTTTTGCTCTCTTCGTCGGCGCAAGCGAATCTCAGAAATTTCTTCGATTTGCCTACCCCGAAACCGGCGGTCTTTGGCTAACCCCAAGTTTATGGGGTAGCCCCGCGCGAGCGCAAGTCTTACTTATTGGTAAGAACGTTGGTCGTGTAGATCTTGTAGCCGTAGGCCGGCAAGGTGACGGTTTGGCTGGCTGCCACGCTGACCTTTTTGTTGGTCGCATAGTCGTAGTAGCTGCCGGCGTTCTTGCCCCATGTGATTTTCACGGATGTGCTCTTGCCGCTCAAGTTGACCGCAACCAAGACCTTTGCCTTGGCCGCCGTGCGCACATAGGTGGTGACATCGGTCTTGGTGCTGGCAACCTCGGCGATTGAGCCCGCTGCGGCACCTACGGCTAGGGCCGCGTTCTTGGTTTTGAGCTCAACGAGCTTGGTATAGAAGGCAGTCATCGCAGAAGGCGTGGCCGGGTAGTCAACCTGATCTTTTTCGAAGAACGCGAGCATCTTGTTCATGCCAACCTCTTGCCCGGTATAGAGCAGGGGCGCACCAGGCAGGGTGAATGAGATAACTGCTCCGGCCTTAACCGCGCCAACGCTGCCAAGTCGGGTGTACTCGGTGCCACTCCATGAGTTTTCGTCGTGGTTGGTGATGAAGTTCATCGGGTAATTGCCCTTTGAATAGTCGTTCGCGATTCGAGAAATTTCTCCGCTGATGTTGAAAGCGTCGGTGGTGCCGCGACCCATGCCATTGAATGTGTCTTTGAGCGGCCAGTTGTATGCACTCGTGAAGTTGGTGCCGATGGTCACTTCACTTGGGTTAGATTCGGCGAGCATCCACAGCGGCTTGATTGCCGTCAATGTTGCTGTGGCGGTGTTCCAGAAATCATTTGGAACTCCACCAGCGACGTCGCATCTAAAACCGTCGATGTCATAGGTGTCGACCCAATATTTCATCGAGTCAATCATCGCGGCACGCATTGCGCTGTTGCCATAGTTCAGGTCGGCGACGTCTGTCCAGTCGGTGCCAGGTGGCCAAGTGATGTTGCCCTGCGCATCTTTTGTGTACCAGTCAGGGTGCTGTGTTACCCAGGCGTTGTCCCAGCCGGTGTGGTTGGCAACCCAGTCGAGAACAATTTTGAAACCCATTCCGTGCGCTTTGTTTACAAGAGCTTTGAAGTCAGCCGCGTTTCCGTATTCCGGGTTGATGCCTTTGTAATCGGCAATCGAATAATAAGAACCTAGAGTGCCCTTGCGATTCTTAACCGAGATTGGCTGAATCGGCATGAACCACAAAACCTTTACACCGAGTTTCTTCAGGCGATCGAGGTGCGTAGAGAACGCATTGAAAGTTCCGGCGGCTGTGTATTGGCGCGTGTTCACTTCATAAACGGTCGCGTTCGACATCCACGTTGGAGATGTGAGCGAAGACGCCGCGGTGCTTGCTGAGTTTGCGCTCATACATCCGGTTAGAACGAGAGCTGCGATGAGGGCTGAAGTGAGGGCTTTACGAATGCGCATATGGCAACTGTATGCCCATTAATGCGACATCGCCGCCGACCCGAGAGCCTGCGGCGATGCCTTTTAGTTATTGGGTTTTAGCGTGAGAAGCTGCGCTTCTTGTCGCCAAACTTGCGGTCTCCGCCACGGCCACCATCGCGTGAGTCGCGACCACCCGAGCGGCCACCGCCACGGTTGCCCTGGTAACCACCACGGCCACCATCGCGACCACCTGAGCGACCGCCGCGGTCTGAGCCGCGACCTCCGCCACGTGAGTCACCGAAGTCGAGATTTTCTTGAGCAGGTGGTGGTGCAATCGGGCCGGCTAGTTCTTCAAGCAACGGGTTGCTTGGGCGAACTTCGGTAAAGATGCCATCACGCTCTGCGCGGTTAAGAAGATCTTCCATGCGACGACGACGGTTGCGTGGAATCAAAGTAATTACGGTTCCCTCCTTGCCAGCACGACCGGTTCGGCCTGCGCGGTGCAAGTAGGTCTTGTATTCCTCTGGTGGATCAACCTGAACTACTAGAGCAATGTCGTCAACGTGAATTCCACGTGCGGCAACGTCGGTTGCAACTAGAACACGAACGTGTCCCTTGATGAAGCGCTCTAGGTTTCGGTTGCGCTGGTTCTGGTTTAGGTCACCGTGCAAACGTGCAGCAGGAACACCGGCTGCAGTCAAGCTTTCGCTCAAACGCTCTGCGGTCATCTTGGTGCGAGCAAAGATCAAGCTCTTGCCTTCGCCCTGAACCAATCGCAATAGAACCTGTGAACGGTCTTCTTGGTCAACGGTTAGAACTCGGTGAATGATGTTTGCGGTGTCGTTTACTTCGTTCGGAACTTCATACACGAATGGTGCAGGAAGGAACTCGCGAACCAGTGCGTCAACTTCTTTATCTAGAGTTGCCGAGAACAAAAGTTTTTGTGAATCGCCACATGCACGCATGATTCGCTTCACCGGCTCGATGAAGCCAAGGTCACACATGTGATCGGCTTCGTCAACCACGATGGTCTCAACTTCGCTTAGGTCGATGATGCCCTGAGCCATTAGGTCTTCAAGACGACCAGGAGTCGCAACCACGATGTCGGTTCCGCGGCTCATCATGTTTTCTTGACGACGCTGTGGAACACCGCCGTAGATGCATGCCGTGTAGAAGCCGACTGACTTGGCAAGCGCGTTAGCGGTGCGGTCGATCTGGTCTGCAAGTTCACGAGTCGGCGCAAGAATCAGCGCGCGTGGCTTGCCTGGCTTGCGAGGCACCGAACCGGCAGCAATCAACTTAGTGATCACTGGAACGGTGAAGGCAACGGTCTTGCCCGAGCCGGTCTTTCCGCGGCCGAGAACATCCATGCCGCCGATGGCTGCTGGGATGGTCGCTGCCTGGATAGGGAACGGAGCGGTAACGCCCATTGCTTCAAGGGCTACGAGCAGCTTCGGGTGCAGGTCTAGCTCGGCAAAGCTGCCGGCAATCTCTACGGTCGAGGCGTCAACGCTCTCTAGGCGCTCAAGCTTTTGGTCTTCGAAGAAGGTCTTCTTGTTTGGGTTGCTCTTGCGAGCACCGTCGAATGAACGGTCGCGATCGCGGTCGCGGTCCATGCGGTCAGCGCGGTCTGGGCGACCGTTTGAGTCTGAGTCGCGAAGAACGCGGTCAAACTTGCGAGGACGGTCGTCGAACTTGCGTGGGCCGCGGTCATCTCGTGCCGGACGTGAGTCTCTGTCGAATGAACGAGCTGGGCGGTCTTCGAAACGACGTGGTGCGCGGTCATCGCGAGCCGGACGTGCGTCGCGGTCGAATGAACGAGCAGGGCGGTCGTCGCGTGCACCACGGTCGTCGCGCGCTGGGCGTGAGTCACGATCGAAGGTGCGTGCCGGGCGGTCTTCCCAACGGCGTTCGCCATCGCGAGCCGGACGTGTTGGACGCTCTGAACGTGCATCGCGGTCGAATGAACGAGCCGGGCGGTCGTCTCTAGTTCCGCGTGGTGCGCGGTCGTCTACCTGAAACTTGCCACGGCGTGCTGGTGGAGTTGGGCTCCAGTCGCGACGCTTGTCGCCACCGACTGCTGGGCGAGCATCGCGTGAATCACGTGAATCGCGCGAGCCCCGAGCGGGGGCTGAGCTTCGCTCAGAACCAGCTGGGCGAGACTTGTACGAGTCACTTGAACCACGTGCCGTGCGGTCTTCCCAGCGTGATGCCGGAGCGCCAGCCTTTGAAGCGCGAGGCTTGCGTGGGCCACGGTCGTCGGCTGCTGATGCTGCGCGAAAGTCTGAGCGACCTGAGCGGCCGTCTTCGCGTGGCTTAAATTTTGATGCGCCCGCTGCCGATGAACCTTTGCGGTGACCGGTCTTAGGAGCTGCTGATGCTGAGCGCGCTGGTTTTCCCGCG
>CANGGA010000057.1 GCA_947453285.1 Microbacteriaceae bacterium
CCATTCGTGCCACCGCGCACCCAAAAGTTGCTTTCGTCGATTGAGAAATTTGGTGAAGACCTGTTTGCCAAGACTCTCGAATTCGAACGAGCTTCTGAGCGCGTGCTCATCGCAAGTGAAAACTTCACCGCCTATGTTCCATTTGCCGGTCGTTGGCCAATCGAGATTCACCTGTTGCCACACCGCCACGTGCAAAACCTCACTCAGCTAACACAGTCGGAGCGAGCCGAGCTTGCAGACGTCTACCGTCGTTTGCTGAAAGCACTCGACGAGATTTATGAAACGCCAACGCCTTACATTTCTGCCTGGCACCAGGCACCGCTAATCGAGGCTGGCAAAAACGTTCGTTTGCAGTTGCAAATCACTTCGCCAAGACGTGCTGCCGACAAGTTGAAATACCTGGCCGGTTCTGAGTCGGCCATGGGTGCCTTCATCGCAGACTTTCCGCCAGAGAAGACAGCAGCGCAAATTCGTGAAGCGCTCGGCAACTAGATGACAACCTCGAAGAATATCGAAGCCGTCGCTGCAGCCTTTGGTTCGGCCTTCGGTTACGAACCTGCCGGCGTCTGGTCTGCCCCCGGTCGCGTAAACCTAATCGGCGAGCACACCGATTACAACCTAGGATTCGTTTTGCCCTTCGCGATTAACCGCCGAACCTATGCGGCGGTTAGCCTTCGCAGCGACTCAATTGTTCGAGTTGCCTCAAGCTTTTCGCAGACACCACACGAGATTGACCTAAGCGCCATCGAGAGAAACCCAGAGAATGACTGGGCGGCATACCCGTTCGGTGTGGCCTGGGCGATTCAGCAAATAACCGATAAACCAGGCATCGGCTTCGACGCATTCTTCGACTCCGACGTTCCCGTTGGTTCGGGGCTATCTTCATCGGCAGCCATCGAGTGCTCGATCGGTTTGGCATTGAACGAACTTTGGGCCGCTGGCCTGACTCGTCAGCAACTTGCCCGTGCTGGGCAGCTTGCCGAAAACGAAATCGTTGGCGCGCCAACCGGAATCATGGATCAGTCTGCGTCTCTGCTCGGAGAGCGCGACCACGCAGTTTTTCTGGATTGCAAATCACTTGAGGCTAAGTCAATCGAATTGGGTTTTGACGCCGAGAATCTTGAGTTGATGATTATCGATACTCGAGTAGCGCATCGACTAGTCGACGGCGGTTATGCAGCAAGGCGCGATTCCTGCGAACTCGGTGCGAGCACGATGGGTGTTTCTTCGCTTCGCGAACTAAGCGTCGGCGATCTGCCTCGAGCACACGAAGTCATGGATGGCGTGACCTACCGTCGCGTTCGCCACATCGTCACCGAAAATGACCGAGTTGTCGAAACGGTGAACAAGTTGCAAGAAGAAGGCCCGAGAGCAATCGGTGCTTTGCTGAATGCCTCGCATGTTTCGATGCGAGATGACTTTGAGATTTCGATTGACGAACTAGACACAGCTGTTGATGTTGCCAATCGTCACGGCGCAATCGGTGCTCGAATGACCGGGGGCGGTTTTGGTGGCGCAGCGATTGCTCTGGCACCAATCGAACGGGTTAGCGAAATAACTCTCGCCGTGCTTGCAGAATTTGAGTTGCTTGGTTATGCGAAGCCAAATATTTTTGCGGTGACCGCTGATCAGGGTGCTCGTCGCGACCGTTAGTTTTTCTGCCTAACCCAGCGGGTCAGGAGTCATTACATATTTGGTTTCGAGATATTCGTTGATGCCCTCTGGCCCACCCTCGCGGCCAAGACCAGAAGCCTTGACTCCACCAAATGGCGCAGCGGCGTTTGAGACCAGGCCGGTGTTCAAGCCGGTCATTCCGGTGTCTAGTGTTTCGATGAGGCGGAGTCCGCGCTTTAGATCTGCTGTAAAGGCATAGCTAACCAAGCCGAACTCGGTGTCGTTCGCCAGGCGAACGGCCTCGTCTTCGGTCTTGAAGCGAGTGATTGGGGCAATTGGGCCAAAAATCTCTTCTTGAAGAATGGCTGAGCCAGGCTTTACGTGGTCTAGAACCGTAGGCATAAAGAAGTAGCCGTCGCCATCGCCGGCTTCGCCACCAACTAGAACTTGGCCGCCCTCGCGCTTGGTTTCTTCGACCAGTCGGGTCATGTTGGCTCGGGCCTTTTCGTTGATGACCGGTCCGCAGGTGGTTTCGGCAGCAAGGCCGCGACCTAGCTTCAGCCCGCTCATGCGCTCGGCAAACTTCTGGCCGAACTCATCGGCAACCGAGTCATGGATGATAAACCGGTTGGCCGCGGTGCATGCCTGACCGATGTTGCGCATCTTGGCGAGCATGGCGCCGTTGACCGCTGCATCGATGTCTGCATCCTCGAATACCAAGAACGGTGCGTTTCCGCCGAGCTCCATCGATGAACGAAGAACGCGCTGCGCACTCTGCTCGAGCAATTTCACGCCGACCTGGGTCGAACCGGTAAATGTAATTTTGCGAAGACGTGAGTCTGCGATGATTGGCGCACTTGTGGCACCAGAAGTTGAAGTGGTGATCACATTGACCACACCTGCAGGCAAGCCAGCTTCTTCGAGAGTGGCAACAAGAAGCAAGGTCGTGAGTGGAGTCAACTCGGCTGGCTTGACCACCATGGTGCAACCGGCTGCAATGGCTGGGCCGATCTTTCGGGTTGCCATCGCCAATGGAAAGTTCCACGGAGTAATTGCGAAAGCCGGGCCAACCGGGCGCTGAGTTACCAACATGCGCCCGGTGCCTTCTGGAGAGATTCCGTAGCGACCAGAAATGCGAACGGCCTCTTCGCTGAACCAGCGCAGGAATTCGTTTCCGTAGGTTACTTCGCCGCGCGCTTCGGCAAGAGGCTTGCCCATTTCCATGCTGATTAGCATTGCGAATTCTTCGCTGCGTTCTCGAACCAAATCAAAAGTGCGACGCAAGATTTCTGCGCGTTCGCGAGGTGCAACGCGCGCCCAGGCAGCCTGCGCTTCGTCTGCGGCAGTAAGAGCACGCAAGCCATCTTCAGCCGTGGCGTTTGCGATTTCGAGAAGGGTCTTGCCGGTTGCTGGGTCTTCGACCGCAATCTTGGTCGCGGCACTGCCTTCGACCCATTTGCCGCCGATGTAAAGACCGGTTGGAACCTTGGCTAAAAGCTCGTGTTCACTAAGCGCCATTGCTTTATCCTTGCTCGAATTTGTTCGGATGCTAATAGTTTAGGCAACTACCGCGCAGCCAGCCGCCTGCATTTTGGCAACCGCTGCCGCCGTGGTTTCGGCGCTGATGCCGGCACAAAGTTCAGACAAGACTCGCACCTTGAGTTGCTCGCCGAGGGCATCGAGGGCCGAGGCCAGAACGCAGTAGTCGGTCGCGATTCCAGCGATATCTAGGTGGTCGACGCTTGCAGATTCAAGCACCTCTGAAAGCGAGCGACCGTCGCGGGTAACCCCTTCGAACGCAGAATAGCTCGGCTCCCCCATGCCCTTTTCGACGTGCACCTGAATCAATGAAGTGTCGAGGTTTGGGTGGTACTCGGCTCCGTGAGTTTCAGCGACGCAGTGCACCGGCCAAGAATTCACAAAATCTGGAGTTTCGCCCTGATTTGCAAAGTGGCCACCGTTATTGTTGTCGCCATCGTGCCAGTCTCGAGAGGCAAGAACAAGATCATATTCACTCGGATGCGCGCGAAGGAAGTCGGTGATCTTGCGGGCGACCGCGGCACCACCGTTGACTGCGAGCGATCCGCCTTCGCAGAAATCGTTCTGAACATCAACGATTAAGAGAGCTTTAGTCATGTCGATCTGCTCTGGGCTAGTTGTTCGAGAGAGTGTTGCCGCAGCGATAGAAACCGGTTACCAATGCGTCGATTGCATCCTTGGCATTGTCTTGAACGTTGCCAAGCGCATAAACGGCGAACACCAAGTGCGTGTTGTCTTTTGCACTGATAATGCCGGCAAGCGTGTATCCGTGCTTGATCCAACCGGTCTTGGCAATCACGTGACCTGCGGCATCCAGGTTGTCGCCACCAAATCGAGAGGCAAGTGAACCGCTCTCGTGCGAGATTGGCAAGCCCTGATAAATGACCGCGTAGTTGCCTTGCGCACTAAGAATCAGCTTCGAAAGTTTGGCGAGATAACTTGGCGCAACCGAGTTGAAATCTGAAAGACCGCTGCCGTCTTTAATGACGACATTCGACGACGAAAGCATCGTTGAGTTCAGAGCCATCTTGATTGCGGCATTCAAAGAAGTGAACGAACCATCGAAGCCTTCTTTAAGCGAAACCAGTCTCGCCAAGAATTCTGCCTGGGTGTTGTCAGAAACCAAGAGCATGTGCTTCACCCACTGGCTGATCGGTTGCGAGTAAACACTGGCAATCGAAGTAGCTCCGCTTGCGAGCTTTCCTTCGGTGACGGTGGCACCGCTTGCGGTTGCACCGAGTGCGCTCTTGAACCAACGACCGGCGTTGGCAACAGGTGTTGTGCTTCGAGGCGAAGTTTCTGAACCGGGAGTCTGGCGATCGCCATCTACCTGAAGCGCGGTTACCTCAGACATGTATCCCTGAGTCTGTTCGGTGCGCTGCCAAGTTGGCTCCCAACTCGGGCCACTAAACAAAGTTGAATCGAGCACAATCTTGCTAACCGCTTGACCCTTGAGGGCGGCGGTCACGGCAACCGCTAGGTCGCTTAGCTTCGGGGCATCCTTGTAAACAGACTGTTTGCCGTTGACGGTGCGCGAAAGAGTTGGGTCACCGGCGCCAACCAAATAAATGGTGCCTGGGGTTGCCGGATCTTGGTAGACCTTGGTCTCGACGCGATAGTTAGGGCCGAGCACCTGAAGCGCGGCAGTTGCCGTTAGCAGCTTCATGGTCGAAGCCGTTGCCGCCGGGGTATCACCATTGCGATCGAAGAGCACCTCGTCGGTATCTGCGTTGATTACAACGCCACTGAAGTTTGCAAGTCTTGGGTCGGCAGCCTGAGTCGCAACCGAGCAGGTGCGAGCAACACTCGAGGTGGCAGCTGGGGTCGGGTTTGCCGAATCGCTGGCACTCGCCGAGTTAGAAGGCTCCGCCTTCAGGCGGGTGGCACTGCCCGAAATGCTGAATCCGCCGATGATTAGAGCTAGGGTCGCAACTCCAGCTGCGGCACCAATGCCGACCTGCTTGAAATAAGCGAACTTTTCTTTGCCCTCTGACAAGAGTCTCTCCTGATCGAATACGTGCGGAATTGCTTCAATTCTAACGCCGGCACTCGGCGAGACCTTCGTCTGGCTTTTAGACTGAAGGCATGAAAAAAGTTATCTCGCTGACCGCAGCCATCGTTGCCATTGCAGCCAACCTGTTTTTTGCCCCAGCGGCCTTTGCCCACGACGAGGTCAACTCAACCTATCCGGCAAGCGGTGAGACCGTCGAAGCCGGCCAAATTTCGGTCTCGGTAACTTTCAACGAAGACGTTATGTCGAGTCCAGATAACTCTGGTTTCGAAATCAAGGTCAGCGACGCCAAGGGCAACGAACAACCAACCGGCTGCCTCATGGCTGGCGGACCAAGCGTTTCTGTCTTGACCTCAATCGCAGAAGCCGGAGACTACACAGTTGACTGGCGTTCTGTTTCAAACGACGGTCACGCAAACGAAGGCACCTTCAAGTTCACGGTTGCCAACACCAGCGGATACGCGCAGGAGGCAGTCGACGCGTTGGCTTGCCCAATGCTCATGGATGCAACGCCTGCGGCAATCATGTATGCAACCGATGACATGAAGCGCGATGCAACCGCACCGGCAGAAGACAACGGTGCAGTTACCGGTCTTGCCATCGGTGCTGGGTTCATTGTGATTGGTGCGGTGGCGGCAGTGCTAACCACTCGCTTGCGTGAACGTCGCGCAGCCAAGAAGCCTGCAACGCTCGAAGAAGACTAAGCGCTAACTTTGGGTTGGGCCGGCGAGCCGGTCGACATCGCCAAGAATCGCTTCG
Source organism: Microbacteriaceae bacterium (assembly GCA_947453285.1). Lineage (GTDB taxonomy): Bacteria > Actinomycetota > Actinomycetes > Actinomycetales > Microbacteriaceae > Rhodoluna. The sequence goes on from CANGGA010000057.1 coordinate 5,924, forward strand.
AACTCTTCGGTTGACATCAAACTCAATTCGATCACGACCTCGCGCACGGTCTTGTTCTCTGCCTGCGCGCGTTTAGCCACGAGCGTTGCGTTTTCATAGCCAAGCATCGGCGAAAGCGCGGTGACTAATCCGATTGAGTTTTCAACACTCAAACGCAACTTTTCTTCGTTAGCTGTAATGCCAGAAATGCACTTGTCTGCAAGCGTGTAGCAAGCCTGTCGTAGCTGAGTGATGCCCATCATCAAAGCGCGACACATAATCGGCTCGAAGGCGTTGAGCTGCAGCTGCCCGGCCTCGGCGGCCATGGTCACGGTGAGGTCATAGCCGATTACCGCGAAGGCAACCTGGTTCACGACCTCAGGAATAACCGGGTTTACCTTGCCAGGCATGATCGAAGAACCGGCCTGCATCGGCGGAAGGTTGATTTCACCGAAGCCGGCTCGAGGCCCGCTAGATAACAGGCGCAAATCATTGGAGGTCTTCGAAAGTTTCACGGCCACACGCTTCAGAACTCCAGAGACCATTACGAATACGCCAGCATCCTGTGTTGCTTCAACCATATCTGCCGCGCTAATGAATTCGATTTTGGTTAGTTCGCTTAGGCGCTCTGTCACGGCAGAGACATAACCAGCTGGAGCATTGAGCTGTGTTCCGATAGCCGTACCGCCCAAGTTGATTTCGCAAAGCAATGGAATTAGCTCGCGCAAACGCTGCTCGTCTTCCATCGTCATTCGAGCGAAGGCTGCGAACTCTTGCCCGAGAGTCATCGGCACCGCATCTTGCAACTGGGTGCGACCCATTTTGATTACTTCACGAAACTCGGTTGCCTTTTTTGCAAACTCGTTGCGCAG
>CANGGA010000058.1 GCA_947453285.1 Microbacteriaceae bacterium
CGACCAGAGCTTTCAACCTGGGCAATGATTTCTACCTGAGCCGATACTTCGTGATCAAAAACCGAAAGGCGAACTGCATTGGCATCTGCCTCGATGAGGATTCCACCCAAAACCGGGGTGGTGGTGCGCTGCGGAAGTAGGCGAACGGCAAAAGAAACTGCTTCGCTCAAAACGTCGCGATTTACCTGAAACTTCAAGGGTGGGCCTAACTTTTGAAAAATCGAGCGAGATTCGCTTCGAAAGTTAATCTTGGCACAAACAGCAGACAATCCTTGCCATTCAGGCTTGTCGATCGGTTTGCGCTTTCGAGCTGAAAGGTTATCTGTCTTCTTTAAATCTCTTTAATTTAAGAACACTAATAAGCACTGTTCAAACTGTGGATAGATGGTTACTTGCGAGTAAACAAAAGGAAACTACAACGGTGTTACTTGTTTACACATCTGTGTATGAATCTGTGGATAACTTCACTGGCTGTGAATTCAAATATTTGGACTAACAGCCCAGAGGCCACTATTCACGGATATCTAGGGGTTTTGAACAGTTATCCACAGACAATCGCACAGGTGGATATGTTGGCTTAGCGGCCGGCTTTTACCTTGTTGATGACTTCGGTGACCTGGTTGTAGAGCGCACGGCGCTCTTTCATTTCTCCACTGATCTTGTTGAATGCATAGAGCACTGTCGTGTGATCGCGACCGCCAAAAATCTCGCCAATCTTAGGCAAAGACAGGTTTGTCAGAGTGCGGCAGAGATACATGGCAATCTGCCTAGCGGTTGCGATGGCAGAGGTGCGGGTCTTGCCATAAAGTTCGTCGGCCGAGATCTTGTAGTAGGCCGAAACGGCGTTAACGATTTCGACGGCGGTTACCACCGTGTCATCGCCAAGCGGAACGGTGTCTTTGAGCACTGTCTGCACCAGGTGCATGTCGACCGGGTTGCGGTTCAGAGCCGCGAAGGCAGTTACGCGAATTAGGGCACCTTCGAGCTCGCGAACGTTCGAAGAAACGCGAGTTGCCATGAACTCGAGCACATCCTCGGGAACGCGAACCTTCTCGTTTTCGGCCTTTTTGCGCAAAATTGCGATGCGAGTCTCGAGCTCTGGAGCACTGATGTCGGTGCTGAGACCAGACTCGAAACGGCTAGTTAGCCGTTCTTCGAAGCCAGTTAGCTTGCTCGGCGGCAAATCTGAGGTTATAACCACTTGCTTGTTGTGGTTGGTCAGCGTGTTGAAGGTGTGAAAGAAGGCCTCTTGGGTCTGGTCTTTACCCTGCAGAAACTGAATGTCATCGATCAACAGGATATCTACCTCGCGGTATTCGGCCTGGAAAGCGGCGGTTCGGTTGTTCTGAATCGCGTTGATGAAGTCGTTGGTGAACTCTTCGCTCGAAACATAGCGAACCTTGATTCGCGGATAGAGGCTGAGCGAATAGTGACCGATGGCATGCAACAGGTGGGTCTTGCCCAAGCCCGAGTTGCCATAGATAAACAGCGGGTTGTAGGCCTTAGCCGGTGTTTCGGCTACTGCAAACGAGGCTGCGTGAGCAAATCGGTTAGATGAGCCAGTCACGAAGTTATCGAAGTTGTATTTGGGGTTGAGCTTGTGGTCGTGGCTCTTGCCGCTCGAGCTATTGGTCAAATAGCTCGGTGCGCTCGAAGCCGGGGTCGGCTCGTCGATTGGCTCAGAGGCCGCAATCGACGGTGCGATGTCTGGGTTGATGAAAATCGCGAAGTTATTCGCGCCTTCGTTGTTCGAGACCAGCGTTAGAACCTCGATAATGGCCGGGCGCATGCGCTGATCGACCATCTGACGAGTGAGATCATTTGGCACTTCGACGTAAAGAGTGTCACCGAGAACACCCTTCGGTTCTGCCAATGCTAGGAAAGCGTGAACGTTTCGTTCGATGCGATCGTCTTTGCCAAGTCGGCTAACAATCTCTTGCCAAAGGGCGGAGATAGCTTCGGTCGCTGCCATGAGCTCCTCCTGCTTCCCTTTGTTTTACTTGATGTCCGAATAGTTTTCCACAATTATTGTGACCTGTGGAAAACCTGTGGATAAGTTGTCCCCAGACTTTTGAACCTGTGCAAAAGTCAATGAAATGAATTCTTGCGAACTTGTTCGCCAAAAAGCAAATCGAAACGGGGTGTCGGGCGATATTTTTTCGAAGAATTTTCCAGTGAGGTCATTCAGTGGAAAATCGATCACCAAAACCTGGCTGGCGAGGCAATTTATTCGTGGAATATTTCTTTTGAAAAACCTTGAAAAAACTTGACCGAGAGCGCCGTTTTGCCCTAGGTTTAACAGGTTGTCTTGCTTGGAATCGGCAGCAACGAAAAGTCGTCATCGACACCAACGAGGTTCCCATAAATTTTCAATTGGAGAATGGTTATGAGCAAGCGTACTTTCCAGCCAAACAACCGTCGTCGTTCAAAGACTCACGGCTTCCGTGAGCGCATGTCGACCCGTGCCGGCCGCGCAATTCTTGCCGCCCGTCGTCGCAAGGGCCGTTCAGAGCTTTCGGCCTAACCACCTTGCTGGCTCGCGAGAACCGGCTGCTAAAAGCCGACGATTTTCGCTCGACCATGAAAATGGGTCGAAAGTTAGCCAGCGACCACCTAGTCACTTACATCCAACGGGATGAGTCTCTGGCTCATCCCCGTTTTGGTTTCGTGGTGGCGAAGTCGGTTGGAGGAGCGGTAGCCCGCAACCTGGTGAAGAGAAGGCTCAGGGTCATTGCCCGCGAGATTCTGCAATCACAACTTTCAACCAACAACCTGTCAATAGTGGTTCGGGCCCTCGAGGGAGCATCCGTGGCTAGTTTTGACCAGTTGAAATTAGAGTTTTTGAGTTCGGTTAGCGCCGGAATCAAGAAACTGGCCTCGTGATCTGGCTTCTTCAGTTCATTTGGCTGGCACCAAGAAACCTGGTGATCCTGCTAGTGAAGGGGTACCGAAAGGCAATTTCACCGCTGTATGGCGATGTTTGCCGGTATCACCCGACCTGTTCGGCCTATGGGCTGGGGCAGTTTCAACAGCGTGGCGTGGTTTTCGGGGCGGTCTTGACCGCTTGGAGAATCATTCGCTGCAACCCGTGGTCTCAAGGGGGAGTCGACCAGGTAAAGCCTGGTTCGGGAGTTTTTTTGGTGAACCAACACGGATTTGTTTTACCTAAACCTAAGAAGGGTTAGCAATGGACATCATTGGCGCAATTCTCTGGCCGATCAAGTGGGTTATCGAGCTCATTCTGGTCACCTTCCACACTGTCTTTAGTGCGGTGATCGCAGATCCGCTTGGCGCAAATGCCGGTGTGGTTTGGGTGCTTTCAATCATCGGTTTGGTGCTCGTGGTTCGCGCGGCGCTCATCCCTGTGTTTGTGAAGCAGATCAAGAGCCAGCGCAACATGATCGTCATGCAGCCTGAACTGGCCAAGCTTCAGAAGAAGTACAAGGGCAAGACCGACCGCGAGTCACGCGAGAAGTTCGCCCAGGAGCAGATGGCTCTCTATAAGAAGACCGGTTCGAACCCGCTCAGTTCTTGCTTGCCGCTCTTGCTGCAGATGCCAATCTTCGGTGGTCTGTTCTTGACCCTAAACGACGCTCAGCACGACAAGGCCGGTTCGGCTGGCATTTTGACCGAAGAACTCGCTAAATCATTCAGCTCTGCGAGTTTGTTCGGGGCCAAACTATCTGAAACTTTCCTTTCTGCGACCAGCACCAGCGTGCAGATTTTGGCTGCCGTCATGGTTCTAGTCATGACCGCCACCCAGTTCATCACCCAGCGCCAGATCATGGCGAAGAACCAGAACCCTGATGTGCAGAACAGCCAGTACATGCAGACCCAGAAGATCATGCTCTACATCTTCCCGGTGATCTTCATGATCTCGGGAGTCTCGTTCCCGCTCGGCGTTATGTTCTACTGGCTCACCTCGAACTTCTGGACCATGGGTCAGCAGTTCCTAGTGATTCGCAACATGCCTACCCCTGGCTCGATTGCCCATCGCCAGCGCGAAGAGCGCTTGGCCCGCAAGGGCAAGTTGTCAAAGGCTGCCCCAGTTGAGGCAGTCGAAGAAGAGACCCCAGCCACCACCCAGCGTCAGCAGCCTGCGGGCAAGAAGCGCGCCAAAAAGAAGAAGTAAGAATGTCTGACGAGAACTTGAACGAAATCGAAGCCGAGACTGTCGAAGCCGAAGCTCCAGAAGAAGCGATTGAGGGCGAAGAAAGCCCAAAGGCCGCAGCGTCTGTAAAGCAGCTCGAAGAAGAAGGCGAGATCGCGGCCGACTACCTAGAAGAGCTTCTAGACATCTATGACCTAGACGGCGACATCGAAATCGACGTTCGCCAGGGTCGCGCATACCTAGAAATCACGGCAAATGGCGAAAGCAACCTGAAGCTGATCTCAGACCCTGAGACCGTAGAGGCCTTGCAAGAGCTGACCCGCCTGGCCGTTCAGGTCAAGACCAACTCGTTCAGCCGCCTAATTCTTGACGTTGGCGGCTCACGCCAGACCCGCGTCGACGACCTAACCCGCATTGTGAACAAGCTGGTTGCCAAGGTCAAGGACAATGGCGAAGCCATTCCCATGAAGCCAATGAGCTCATACGAGCGCAAGATTGTGCACGATTTGGTAAGCGAAGCTGGCCTAGTGTCTGAGTCTGAGGGCGAAGGCAAAGAGCGCCACATCGTCATCAAGCCTGCATAGTTTCACGTGAAACATTAAGAGACTCGACGTGGAGAATCTCGAAGGCGACTTCACCCCCGAAATTGAGCCCGCCGCCGCTGCCCAGATTTTTGGCGGGCAGATTGAGCAGGCTCGGGCCTACTTCAACGCCCTGGTTCGCGACGGAGATTTGCTCGGACTGCTCGGCCCACGCGAGATGCCGAAGCTTTGGAGTCGCCACATTCTCAATTCGGCCGTCGTGGCCCAGTTAGTTGAACCTGGCAAAACCGTGGCCGACGTGGGTTCTGGTGCCGGACTACCCGGAATTCCAATGGCTTTGGCTCAACCGGAGGCCCAATTCACGCTGATTGAACCGATGGAGCGCCGATCGGACTGGTTAAAGCTCATGGTCACCGAAATCGGCTTGAAAAATGTCACGGTAAAGCGGGCAAGAGCCGAAGAAGTTGGCGAGGTCTTTGATATCGTCACCGCCCGCGCCGTCTCGGCGTTGCCCAAGTTGCTGAGAATGTGCGTTCCGCTGACCAAGCATGGCGGCGCAGTTATTGCTCTGAAGGGGTCAAAAGCCGGCGAGGAAATCGAGGAAGCTAAGAAGCTTCAGAAGAAACTCGGCATCGAAAGCTTCGAGATTATCAAGGTGGGCTCAGAGTTGCTGGCTGACCCTACTTTGGTGGTTCGAACTAAGTTAGTCTGAAGTAAGGAGCGACAATGTCTGAAAAAGAAATTTCTCAAGCTGAACAAAGTTCAGTCACTAAGGCAACTGTTGTCGCCGGCCTTGGCTATCCTGCTGATCGTAAAGAAGTGAGTCCGGAACCAACCGGTTGGATCAACAACACCGACACAAACCTCGAAAAGATTTAGGGGAGATGTTTCACGTGAAACATGAAGGCGACAACAACGGCATCCTTGGTGGCTTTGCCGATACGCCGCTCGCACGCGAAATCTCAGAGAACTCGAGCCGTTTGACCCGGGTTCGCGAAGCCCGACTGCCAAAGCCTCAAAAGACCCGCATTTTCACGATTTCAAACCAAAAAGGTGGAGTCGGCAAGACCACAACGGCCGTCAACGTGGCTGCAGCCCTTGCCAGCAAAGGCCTCCAGGTATTGGTCATCGATCTAGACCCACAGGGCAATGCGTCAACCGCACTCAACGTTGACCACCGCGAGGGCACACCAAGCGTCTACAACGTGCTACTTGAGGGCACTCCAATAGCCGATGTCGTGCAGATCAGCACCGAGGCGCCTGGACTGACCTGCGTTCCTGCCACGATTGACCTAGCCGGTGCCGAACTTGAGCTCGTTTCGGTTGTCGCTCGAGAGACCCGCCTAAAGAACGCGCTCGATCACTACATCAACACCTCGATGACTCCGCCTGACTATGTTTTTATCGATTGCCCACCTAGCCTCGGTTTGCTTACCGTCAACGCATTCGTTGCGGCCACCGAGGTGCTGATTCCGATTCAGTGCGAGTATTACGCGCTTGAGGGACTATCTCAGCTGCGCAAGAACATCGGGCTGATCAAGCAATATCTAAACCCGACTCTCGAGATTTCTACGATTTTGCTCACCATGTATGACAGCCGCACCCGCCTAGCCGCAGACGTGGCCGCCGATGTTCGCACCCACTTTGCCGATATCACGCTTGGCACCGTGATTCCGCGTTCGGTCAAGGTTTCAGAGGCACCTTCATACCAGAAGACCATCATTACTTACGACGGAAGCTCATCGGGTGCAATTTCGTACCACGAAGCCGCCGCCGAGATCGCAATCAGAGGAGCAGCAAATGGCAGATAAAAAGGGTGGACTTGGCCGAGGAATCGGCGCACTAATTCCAACCGCTCCGGCTGAAACCTCTCGCCCGAGCGACATCTTCTTTGGTGGCGGCACCCCAGCCAACGCGCCCGCCACCGACAGCAACCTGGTTCCGGTGCCTGGCATGAGCTTCAGAGAGCTCGACCTCGATGCAATCACTCCAAACCACAATCAGC
>CANGGA010000059.1 GCA_947453285.1 Microbacteriaceae bacterium
ATGTTATTTTCGCCTGCCACTAAGCGCAATAGCGTCAAACCACCAAGCAATTGCGCATGGGGGAAAGAGAGAAAAATGAAAGGCAACAAAGAAAGTGCAGCGCAAGGTAACAACGATGTAGAAAAACCAGCGGATGGGGCCGAGCCGCGCAAGTCTGAAACAACACCGAGACCGCGCAAGGCAAGGGCGGTAAAGAACCCGCTAGAAGAAGCCGACTATTTCGGCGAGCAATATTGCAAACGAGAAGACCTAGACAGCCCAGACACCCTGCTGAGGATGCTTGCGCCGGCCGTGGTCGAAGTCATCGCAGGCGTCAGAAACATCAGCCAACTGGCCGCCCATCTCAGCGAAGATGTCTATGGGCGCCTTCGAGACCGATCGGTCAAGGTCGCCCAGGAGCGAGCAAAGCGGGGCGAAACTCCCCTTGCGCCAAAGCTTCGGGTGGCAAACATGATGAACCAAGAACCGCGCGACGGCGTGGTCGAGTCGGTTGTTTTGGTTCAATCGCCAACCCGCACTCGGGCGGTAACCATACGCCTTGAGGGCATCAACCGCAGGTGGCGAGCCACCTCGGTCTCAGTGATCTAGTTCTTGAAGAAGGCGCTGCCCTGACCCGGCTTGCCGTCGTTCTTTTTAGAACCGTCGGCAGGCTTGGCTGGGGCATTGCTTCCGCCCTCGTGAACTTCTGCGCTGCCGTCTTCACTCGGTGAGGTGTAGGTGAGCTTCTTCACGTCTGGCTTAACCTCGACCACTGGCTCGGCAGCCTGAACCTGAACTTCGATGTTGAACATGAAGCCAATCGACTCTTCTTTGATGGCACCCATCATCTGCTGGAACATGCCGTAACCCTCGCGCTGGTATTCAACCAACGGGTCACGCTGTGCCATAGCACGAAGGCCGATGCCTTCTTTTAGATAATCCATCTCATAGAGGTGATCGCGCCACTTTCGGTCGACAACCGAAAGCACAACGCGACGCTCGAGTTCACGCATTGCAGCGTCGCCGATCTGCTCGGTGCGCTTTTCGTAGGCGACCTTTGCGTCAGAAACCAATTCGCGAGTCAACCAAGCGCGAGTCAACTTGTTGCGGTTGCCAGCCTCGGCAAGCACCTCTGAGATTTCGAGACCAACCGGATAGATGGTCTTCAAGTCGCCCCAGAGAGCTTCGAGATCCCAGTCTTTTCCGCTGCCTTCGATGATGTGCTGGTTAACGACATCGGTGATGACGTCATCCAAGAAGCCAGCGATGCGGGCCTGGATGTCGTCGCCTTCGAGAATGTGACGGCGGTCGTTATAAATTGCGTCGCGCTGACGTGACATAACGTCGTCATACTTCAAGACGTTCTTGCGAATTTCTGCGTTGCGACCCTCGACCTGCGACTGCGCACTCTGAATCGCGCGGCTAACCAGCTTCGATTCGATTGCGGTGTCATCAGGAACGCCTGGACGGTTCATCATCGATGCGGCTGCGCCCGAGTTGAACAGACGCATCAGGTCGTCGGTTAGCGAAAGGTAGAAACGAGATTCACCGGCGTCGCCCTGGCGACCGGCACGACCACGAAGCTGGTTGTCGATGCGGCGTGATTCGTGACGCTCGGTTCCGAGAACATAGAGACCACCAACCGCAAGAACCTTTTCGGCTTCTACGGCAACTTCTGCCTTGATCTTTTCGAACTCAGACGCCCAGGCCTTTTCGTATTCTTCTGGAGTCTCGTCTGCGTGCAGCCCGCGCTTGTTTAGCGCCTCAACGGTCAAGAACTCAGAGTTTCCACCGAGCATGATGTCGGTTCCACGGCCTGCCATGTTGGTTGCCACGGTTACTGCACCTAGACGACCTGCCTGAGCAACAATCACGGCTTCGCGCGCGTGGTTCTTGGCGTTCAAGACCTCGTGACGCACGCCACGCTTGGCAAGCAGCTTCGAAAGGTATTCGCTCTTCTCAACCGAGGTGGTTCCAACCAAAACCGGCTGCCCCTTGGCGTGACGCTCGGCGATGTCTTCGACCACCATGTTGAACTTGATTTCTTCGTTCTTGAAGATCAGGTCTGGCTGGTCTTTGCGAACCATTGGCTTGTTGGTAGGAACCGGAACCACACCAAGCTTGTAGGTGCTCATGAACTCGCCCGCTTCGGTTTCTGCGGTACCGGTCATGCCCGAAAGCTTCTTGTAAAGACGGAAGTAGTTCTGCAGAGTGATGGTCGCGAGAGTCTGATTCTCGGCCTTAATCTCTACGCCCTCTTTGGCTTCGATCGCCTGGTGAACACCTTCGTTGTAGCGACGACCAGGCAAGCTGCGGCCGGTGTGCTCGTCGACAATCATTACCTCGCCGTTGACCACGATGTAATCTTTGTCGCGCTTGAAAAGTGCGATTGCCTTTAGCGAGTTGTTCAAGAATGAAATCAACGGAGTGTTTGCCGACTCATACAAGTTGTTGATGCCTAGGTAGTCTTCGACCTTTGCAATGCCAGGCTCAAGAATTCCGACGGTGCGCTTCTTCTCATCAACTTCGTAGTCGATGACCGGCTGCAACTTGGTTGCAATCGAAGCGAACTCTGCAAACCAGCGGTTTGCTTCGCCGGCAGCTGGGCCAGAGATGATCAAAGGCGTGCGGGCCTCGTCGATGAGAATCGAGTCAACCTCGTCGACGATTGCATAGAAGTGACCGCGCTGAACTAGATCCGCTTTGTCCCATGCCATGTTATCGCGCAGGTAATCGAAGCCAAACTCGTTGTTGGTTCCATAGGTGATGTCGCACAAATATTCGGCGCGACGCTCAGCTGGGTCTTGTCCGCCAAGGATGCATCCGGTAGTCATGCCGAGCGCGCGAAAAACGCGGCCCATCAATTCACTCTGGTAACCGGCCAAGAAGTCGTTCACGGTAACGATGTGAACTCCGCGACCAGGAATCGCATTTAGGTATGCGGCAGTCGTTGCCACAAGGGTCTTTCCTTCACCGGTTTTCATTTCGGCGATATTGCCCAGGTGAAGTGCTGCACCACCCATGAGCTGAACGTCATAAGGGCGCATGCCAAGCGTGCGTTTTGCGGCTTCGCGAACAGCCGCGAAGGCCTCAGGAAGCATGTCGTCTAGTGATTCGCCCGCGGCATAGCGCTCGCGAAGGCTCTGGGTCTCGTTGCGCAGTTCTTCGTCGCTAAGCGAAGTGAAAGCGTCTTCTAGGGCGTTGACCGAAGTGGCGTAGTTGCGAAGCTTGGCCAGAATGCGGCCTTCTCCGGCGCGCAGCACCTTGTCGAGAATATTTGCCAAGATTTAGCTCCAGACGAGTCAGATTGAATACTTCGCCAATTCTATCCGAGCGGGCTAGCCCAGCCTGAGCGTTGGCTGGGCTGCCCCTGAGCGTTCGGTTGGCTCTATTTGAGGGTGATTACGCCGTAGTTCCAGCCCTTGCGGCGATAGACCACGCTCGGCTTATCGGTTTCTGAATCGTGAAATAGGTAGAAGTCGTGGCCGACTAGCTCCATGCGATAAAGGGCTTCGTCGACGGTCATCGGTTCATCCTTGAAATCTTTGCGACGAATCACAATTGGGCTCTGACCGAGTTCGTCGATCTCGTCGTTGTCGGGGTCGGCGTGAGCCGCACCGGTCAAGACATCGAGGTCTACCGGAGTCACGTCGAGCGCAGCAAAGTCTGATGCGGTGAGTTCTGCAGTGCCCGGCGAACCGTGGCGGCCGTGGTGCACTTTGCGCTTGTCGTTTGCGCGGCGAAGACGTTCGGTTAGCTTGCCAAATGCGATATCGAAGGCCGCAAACTTGTCGCCGGCTTGGGCCTCGGCTCGCACAATCTGACCGTCGCCGTGCACGGTGAGTTCAACCTGATCTTCTGGACCGCTGGTTTTCGAGTGGTCGTGTCTGGTGACCTTGATGGTCAGGTCGTGCACACGGTGGGTCAGTTGTTCGACTTTGTGGGCGCGTTCTGAGACGTATTCCCTGAATCGGTCTGACACTGTGAGGTTGCGGGCTGAAATTGCAATTTCCATTTTTGCCTCCACTCCAGGTCGCCTCGCCTGTGAGGCGATGCCTGTGAGATAAAAACTAGACCTATTTTTCAATCGGCGTGCAATTTCTCAGCAAAGTTTCGGCAATTGCGAAAAACCCGACCACCCGCCCGCCGACTTCGTCAACGGCCCTGGCCGCCTCGGTCACGGATGCCCCCGTGGTCACGATGTCGTCGACCAAAAGCACTCGGCGACCGGCAACCGAAGTTGAGCAGGTCATCGCGCCAACCAAATTCGTCGCTCGGCCATCAACCGCAAGCGCCGCCTGATCTGCCGTGACTCGATTCAACGCCAACGCATTGGGCAACGTCGGCAGGCCAAGCCGCCTGCCTAGGGTTGCTGCCACTATTTGAGCTGGCGAAAAGCCGCGTTTAGCGAAGCTGGCCTTTGAACTTGCGATGGCCACAATTGTGTCTGCTTCGAAGCAGAGCAATTGCGAAAGCTGCTTGTCGCTCACTAACTCGTCGACCAGAAGTCGCGCGATGGCAAATTGGCCGCGCTCTTTGAAAGCAGAAAGCGCAAGTGAAACTTCGGCATCAAATTCGCAGAGCACAAGCCCGCTGAGGCCTGCCCGCTGAACGGCCCTTGACCGATTCTTGAATTTAGACAGACAGACTTCGCAAAGCACGGATGGTGGTTTTTCACAAAACAGACAATCAGCAGGCAGAAGCAGATCGAGAAGTTGTTGGCTAAGCCTCATGCAAGAAGTGAAACGCAAAACCTAGCGCGATATTTTTTGCACCAGAAACTGTTAGCAGATTTGCCGTTAGCCGGCGAAGTGAATAGCGAGCACTTCTTGCAAATACTCGATCCAGGTCATCGACCTGAGCACTCGAAGCTGACGAGCATTGTCTAGAACATACGCGCTCGAATAGGTGCTATTGGCAACAACCGAGATTGCATTGGTCACGGGAGCATATTTTTTAACCTCGCCACCGACCTGCAAATACAACGGATAGGTATAGCCGCCGTCGGCTAGCGCAACGGTTGCAACGCTGGTGTCATCAATCCATGAAACTGAGCGAACGATGCTCTGGGTTTGACCGATTTCGATCGGGTTAGAAATGGCGACCGGCGCACCGCTTGTGTCGCGCTGAATCGAGGCGACATAGAGGTGGTTACCCGACTCGGTTTTCAGCAAAACCGCGAGTCGACCACCCTCACGCGAAATTGCGAACGCCTGATGGGTCTTGGCATTTAGCCAGCCGAGTGAGACGAACTTTTGGTGGCCAGCCGAGTCGAAGGCCTGAAGGGTTGAGTCTTTGCCGCTACCGAGCGACCAAACGTAGCCCTGAGGGTCAATCACCGGGGCGAGCAAACCCGGACGTGCGTCGATTGGGGTGATGGTCGAGTCGAGGCCGGTTAGGTGAAACAGGCCAATTCCCTGCTTGCCCTTGAGCGCTAACAGGGTCTGCTGATTGTTGATGCCGAAGTCTGTCGCGCCCCAGCGCGCCGCTGCCGAGGTCGCCTTAGTCATAGAGATGGCCGAAGTCGAAAGAGCCTTGAAGCCGGTTGTGGTTAGCACTATCGGGTCGGGGTTGTTAGCTAGCGAGACCGCGTATGGAAGATTCGCGATGTTCTGTGCGATGTGATCGATTCGAATTTCTACCGAGAACACGTTTGGCAACTGAGTGAGCGTCGCGGTCAACTGTGCGAGCATTCGCTGTCGTTGAAGGGTGGTTGCCTTGTTTGCCGAACTAGCAAGATCGACTATTGCCGCTCCATCTTGCACGGTCACCGAATCGATTGCCAATTTGGTTTGAGCAGGAAACGCTGAATTGACCGCACCCGCAAGCCAGGTGTCTGGACCATCGAGCAGGTTCGAAACCAAACGGGTGCTTGTCGAAACTCGGCTGGCATACCAGCGAAGGTCTGGAACTAGATATCGGTTTTGCTTGTCATAGAAGTAGAGCGCATAGCTCTTGAACAGAACGTCGAAGACCGGCCGAACCAAAACGGTTGCGTCTGGTGCCTCACTGATTCGCCATTGGCCATCTTCTTTTACGAAAGTGAAATCGAGCGAACGCTTAATTCCTGCGCCAAGGTCATGGTAACGACCCATTTTGTCAATTCGAGCCACGGCGTTGACAATTAGTTGAGCACCGGTCGTGCCGATCATTCGAATCTCTGGTCGAGCATCACCAATCAAGAGTTCGTTGCCAGGGTTCCACTTTGGTGCGAGCGAGCCGGTGAGATATTCGCGAGCGACCTGGTAGTCGTTCTGCGGGCCGGTGGCAGCGTTCAAGAATCCGTTGATGATTTCTTGCTGACCAGAACCCTCGATTGGGCCGCTAGGCGAGTAATAAAGGTAATCGGCGGTAAGACCACTTTGAATGTCTGAGCCAACCTTGACCTCGCTGCTGGTTGGCAACTTGGCGCAGGCGCTGAGGCTCAGGGTCACGGCAGCGACGACTGCGATTGCTCGAAGGCTAGTCAGTCTCATC
>CANGGA010000060.1 GCA_947453285.1 Microbacteriaceae bacterium
ATGGCTGTGCGCTGTTCTGGCTTCTATGCCACGCCGATAGGGCGGTTTAGAACGAGGTAGCTACTGCCATTTACTTCGATTGCTTGAACAATTTGAAACCCGATGAGACCTAAGCACTTGGCAAACTCAAGTGCCAGGGTCTTGGCCTTTTGAATGTCTGCGACGGCGCTAACAGTCAGGCAGAGTTCATCGATTAGACCAAGCTTCGCGATCTCGCTGCTAAGTGTCGGCCCAGTCTCAAGCAAGACATGGTCATGTTGAGCTTTGGTCAGCTCGATTTGTTGCTCTAGGTTCGCACTATGCACCAGCTCAACGCTTTTTTGCGCTTGATTTTCTTGGATGCTCACTCGGTTGCGAAAGTTGCCCGACTTCGACCAAATCTGAATCGGCACCCATTGTGACGGTCGGTATTCCTCGACGTCTGCGGTTGCGACATCCGTGATTGCGACATCTGCCAGCCTTCGCAGGTGAATCAGTAGTTGCCGATCGACATCGTTAGAAATGTCTCGGCTGCTGCCGTTTTGACCTCGAGTGTTCAGGTCTCGGTCGATGACCATGTTCAGTCGTACCCCTGAAAACGCGCGGTAAGAGAGCATCAGCTCGTTGAGGCTCGCCATTAGCTCTTCTCAGAAACCTGACGCTTTATTCGAGCGAGCATTCCGCGCATGCCCCTCATGCGAAGCGGGCTTACCAATTCGGTTAGGTGCAACTCTGATGGAAAGTCGTCGTCAAAATCTAGGACTTCGACGACGGTGTGCTTGTTTAGAGCCTTGTGCAGAATGCTTGCAAATGCTCTTGTGGTTGGTGCTTCTTTGGGCGCGGTTAGAAACAACTCAACGATTCCGGAATTGACTTCAACAAATAGGTAAACCGGAGACTGGCATTCTTCAACTCGCTCAAGCAAGTCTGGGTGTTCGCTATAGCGCTCAGGAAGCTCTGGAAGCAGGTTTGCGAAATCGAGCAAGAGCTCTAGTCGATATCTTTCTTCGATGGTTTTGAATTCATCGACGATTTCTTGTGCCGCGGCTGTTTTCTTCACGGGCCTAGGCTATTGCAGAATATTGACCTCGGTCAGCGCCCTTGACTATCGGCACACCGACCAAGCTGCCCCACTCTGTCCATGATCCGTCATAGTTGCGCACGTTCTTAAAGCCAAGCAGGTAAGTCAAGACGAACCAGGTGTGGCTAGAGCGTTCGCCGATTCGGCAATAGGCGATCATGTCTGCGTTCGGGTCGAGTTCTTCATTCACAAGGTAGATCTCGGCTAGCTCAGCTGCGCTCTTGAAAGTTCCGTTTTCGTTTGCGGCCTTCGACCATGGCACTGAAGCGGCTCCCGGAATGTGACCGCCTCTTAGCGCACCCTCATCAGGGTAGTTAGGCATGTGAGTTCGTTCTCCGGTGTATTCCTGCGGGCTGCGCACATCGACGAGAGCGCCACCAAGATGCGCGAGCACATCATCTCGGTAAGCACGAATCTTGCTGTCATCGCGTTTGATCACCGGATAGCTCGCCTGTCTTGGGGCTGGCAACTTGGTCGTCAGTTCGCGTCCCTCGAGAACCCAGGTCTCGCGACCGCCGTCTAACAAACGCACATCTTGATGGCCGAAGAGTTTGAAAACCCAAAGCGCGTAGGCTGCCCACCAGTTCTTATTGTCGCCATAGATGACGACGGTTGTGTCGCGGTTGATTCCTCGCGAAGAGAGCAGCTCGGCGAATTTTTCACCCTGCAAGTAGTCGCGCAAAACCGGGTCGTTCAAGTCGGTGTGCCAGTCGATTTTGACAGCGCCTGGAATGTGGCCGGTTGCATAAAGCAAAACATCTTCGTCTGATTCGACGATTACCAAGTTCGGGTTGCCCAAGTGGCTCTGCAGCCAGTCTGTGCTGACCAAAACTTCTGGGTGTGCATATTCGTTGATTTTTGCTGAATCATCTAGGCCGATTGGCATTGTTTGTCGCTTTCTGCACCGCTTTGGAACTACCCGTCTAGGCTAAATGGTGAATCAATTTGGCGCTAGACCTGAGGTAAGAATTGGCAAGAAATATGCACTTTGTCTCGCTTGTCATTCGCAATCCCGAGCCGAGCACCGATCGCCTATTGCGCGACTTGGTTCCGCCTCGCGAGTTCGCCACTGCGTCTTTCAAAACCTACATTCCGCATAAGGAATTCGCGTCGCAGGCAGAAGCTTCGCAGATTGCCAGTGACTTCGCCTCTGGCAAGTCTGCAAAGAAGGGCCTCTTTGCTAAAGTTTCGGCTCCCAAGATCGGTGTCTATCTAGACGGCGGTTTTGGTGTCGGCAAGACCCACCTTTTGGCAGCCATTTTTCACGCATTCAAAGGAAAAAAGGCTTTCGGGTCATTCATCGCTTACACGAGTTTGATTGGAGCGTTGGGTTTTGCAAACGCGCTCGAGGCATTGGCCAAGTTTGAATTGCTTTGCATCGATGAGTTCGAACTCGACGATCCGGGCGACACGATGATTATGTCGCGATTGCTAAACGAGCTCTCAAAGCGCGGCACCAGGTTTGCAGCAACCTCTAACACTCCGCCAAGCGCGCTAGGCGAGGGGAGATTTGCGGCAGAAGATTTTGCTCGTGAAATTCATGGCATTTCAGAGCAGTTTCAAATGGTTCGCATCGATGGCGAAGATCACCGCCATCGCCCCACCGATGTCTCGTTGCAGCAGTACACCGAGTCTGAAATCGAACAGTGGCTCGCTGAAACCGGTAACGGTGCGCTCGACGATTTCGATGCGCTTCTCGCGCATCTTGCAAAGGTGCACCCGTCAAAATATGGTCTTCTGCTCGAGGGTGTCTCGCGCGTTGGTTTGACCAAGGCGCACGTATTGAAAGACCAAGCTGCCGCGTTGCGGTTCGTGGCCTTCGTCGATCGAGCTTACGAACAGCAAGTTGGCATCCGTGGAGTTGGCCTAGACATGACCAAGGTATTCACCCCCGAGCACATTGCTGGCGGGTACAAGAAAAAGTACCTTCGTGCCATTTCGCGCCTTGGCGCTCTTGGCGCTTGAGTATTTACAAACACGAAACATTTCTATTCACTTTGTGAAATCTGCCTTCTAGAGACTTGGCGCAGGCCGCAAATCGGTGGCCATCTTTGTTTATTTAGAGAGAGGTAAACAAGTGGATCAAGGAAACACCGCTTTCGTACTCATTTCGGCGGCACTAGTACTTTTGATGACTCCGGGACTCGCGTTCTTTTATGGCGGAATGGTTAAGGCCAAGAGCGTTGTAAGCATGATGATGTTGAGCTTCGGCTCGCTCGGTTTGATTGCAGTTCTATGGGTTCTCTACGGCTATTCAATCGCCTTCTCAAACGGAGGCACAGACACGTTCGTTGGAATCGATGGCTGGTTTGGTCTCGACACCAATTTCTTGGGATTAACCCAACAGGTTCATGACTCGCTTAACCCGGCAGAGGGAGTGGTTTACCCATCTCTCGCATTCGTTTCTTTTCAGGCAACATTTGCCATCATCACCGTTGCCTTGATTTCTGGTGCGATCGCTGACCGCGCAAAATTCGGTGCATGGATGGTGTTCGCTGGTCTCTGGGCAACGATCGTATATTTCCCGGTTGCTAACTGGGTATTCAACTTCACTCTCACCGACGGAAAAGTAACTGACGGCGGTTGGATTGTTTACAACCTCGGTGTCATCGACTTCGCCGGTGGCACCGCGGTTCACATCAACGCAGGTGCAGCGGGTCTAGCTTTGGCAATCATCCTTGGCAAGCGTTTCGGTTTCAGCAAGGGCATTAACCAGCCACACAACGTTCCTCTTACTCTTCTCGGAGTTGCCTTGCTTTGGTTCGGCTGGTTCGGGTTCAATGCTGGTTCAGAAGTCGCAGCTGATGGAATCGCTTCACTCGCCTTCATCAACACAATCGGCGCTCCTGCGGCTGCGATGCTCGGCTGGATCATCATCGAGAAGATCAAGCACGGCAAAGCAACATCGATTGGAGCCGGTTCAGGTGCCGTCGCTGGTCTGGTAGCAATCACCCCGGCCTGTGCTTCGCTCGACCCAATCTGGGCGTTGGTGCTTGGTCTAATTGCTGGAGCCTTGTGTGCTCTTGCAATCGACCTGAAGTTTGCTCTTGGTTTCGATGACTCACTCGACGTCGTTGGTATTCACCTAGTTGGTGGAATCGTTGGAACTCTATACATCGGAATCTTCGGCAACAACGTTGGGGCAGCTTTTGGCTTCGGATTCCACCAATTGGCAATGCAGGCACTCGGCGCCGGAGCCGTATTGGTTTACAGCTTCGTGCTAGCTCTGATCATCGGCTTCATCGTCGAAAAGACCATCGGTTTCAGAGTCAAGGCTGAAGACGAGATTGCCGGCATCGACACCGTCGTACACGGTGAAGAGGCCTACGCATTTGGGGCAGACAGAGGCTAACTCGCAGTATATTTAGCCGCAAGCCTTAGAAAGGCACCCTTCGGGGTGCCTTTCTTCTTGCTCGCGAAAGGGGAGACCATGAACCAAGACAACACGATGTTTCTGATCTTCTGTTCGGCTCTCGTTCTCTTCATGACTCCCGGCCTCGCATTCTTCTATGGCGGTTTGGTTCGCGCCTCAAGCGTGGTCAGCATGATGATGATGTCGTTCGGTTCTCTTGGACTTGTGGCCGTTCTCTGGATCGCCTACGGCTATTCGATGAGTTTCGCTACGAGCAGCGATAAAGGGTTCTTTGGCATCGATGGGGTTCTGGGTTTCTCAACCGAGAAGCTGTTTATGAACGATGCCCTTTCGCAGGCAAAACAAGGCGATGGCTTCGCATTCGCTTTCGGCGGGTTTCAAGGCACATTCGCAATCATCACCGTCGCTCTGATTTCGGGAGCCATCGCAGACCGAGCAAAGTTTGGTTCTTGGATGTTATTCGCCGGTCTTTGGGCCACCGTTGTCTATTTTCCGGTCGCATCCTGGGTGTTCAATTTCAAACTAGACGACAAGGGACAAGTCGCGTCTGGTGGATGGTTGGTTCACCAGGTTGGGTTGCTCGACTTTGCCGGTGGAACCGTCGTTGAGGTCGCCTCTGGGGCTTCTGCTCTCGCCGTCGCCCTGGTAGTTGGCAAACGTTTTGGTTTCACTAAGGGCATGCACGCACCGCACAACGTGCCACTGGTTCTGATCGGCGTTGCCATACTTTGGTTCGGTTGGTTCGGCTTTAATGCCGGTAGCGAACTCGCAGCCGATGGCGTTGCATCGCTGGCGTTTATCAACACTTTGGCCGCACCGGTTGGTGCGATGCTGACCTGGTCGCTCTATGAAAAGTTCAAACACGGAAAGGCAACCTCGATTGGTGCAGGATCTGGTGTGATTGCCGGAGCGGTTGCCATCACGCCTTCTTGCGCATTTCTCTCACCGGTCTGGGCGCTGCTGCTTGGCGCAATCGTTGGAGTTGTTTGTGCAATCGCTATCGAAATGAAGTACGTTTTGGGCTTTGACGATTCTCTGGACGTAGTTGGTGTTCACTTGGTCGCCGGGCTAGTTGGCACGCTTTACATCGGCGTATTTGGAAACAACGTGGGACTTGCATTTGGCTTTGGTTTTGCTCAGTTGGGCAAGCAGGCACTCGGCTGCTTGGTCGTCGGTGTTTTTGCTTATGCGGCATCTTGGCTTATCTCCACCGCCATTCAAAAAACCATCGGCTTTAGGGTTACCAGCACAGACGAAATCGCCGGAGTCGATTTGGTTCAACACGGTGAGGTTGGCTACGCGGGAACCGACCCTCGCTGGACTTGGCGCGGCTAGTGCAGCTTCGTCGAAGCTAGAACAATCAGTAAAGCGATAATCGATAGGGTAACGACGATGTTGGCAACCACCTTGCGCTTCTTTTCGGTGGTGTATTCGGGCCAGCGCTCTTTTACATTTGAGAACACATAGGCAATCGCAACGCTGAAGGTGCCGACTAGGGCGGCCACGGCAATAATCACGAAAATGATGGCGACTATGACTTCAATTGGATTGCCGAGGCTTATGGTGATCATCGCTCTAAGGCTATGTCAATGTTGCGAAAATCCGTGATTTTGGGTTAGAGTAGCGAGGTCTTGGAAACAGGACAATCCGCGGATGTGGCTCAGTTGGTAGAGCACAACCTTGCCAAGGTTGGGGTCGCGAGTTCGAATCTCGTCATCCGCTCGCAGTAGGCGAGTTTTGTTCAGCTCGTGTGCAAGCACGGTGGAGTGGCCGAGAGGCGAGGCAGCGGCCTGCAAAGCCGTCTACACGGGTTCAAATCCCGTCTTCACCTCGTAACACCGAATGGTCGATTGGCGCAGCGGTAGCGCACTTCCTTGACA
>CANGGA010000061.1 GCA_947453285.1 Microbacteriaceae bacterium
TGGCGAGGTGGCTGCAGCGCTCTGGGCGCAGTTCACGATCTTCGCAAGGCTGCGAGCAAGACGCTTGCTGACTAGATCTGCGCGTGCCGGCCTAGCTGCTCTCTATGCGACAAAACAGCAGGTTAGAGACGATCGCCGTCGCAATCTCGAGCAGGATGAAATTGAGGCTCGACTCGAAGCGCACTCGGCACTTGCTGAACGAGATCAACTCGACTCTGCCGCGCCTAACACCGAGCAGCTTTTGCTCGGTGCGGTTTCAACATCAAAATCGTTTGCCGCTTCACGAGGCCCTTGGTTCATCGCGGGTCTGCTCGCGTTGTCATTTGCCTATTGGCCGGTCGGTGTTGCAATCACCGGCGGTGCAACCATTCCGCTAAGTCAAAACTGGTTTGAGCTATTTCGCAGGGCCGGCGCAAGTTGGCATCCAATTGGCCACGGATTCATAGCTCCTAGCGACCCATTCGTTTGGGTGCTAACTCTGCTCGGTTCACTTACGTTTTGGTCGCCATCTCTTTCGATTGCAATTCTGTTTTTCGTCGCAAAACCAATCGCGTTTTATGGCGCTTTTAAGGCTGCTTCGGTTTTCACAACCAAGGCCTGGTTGCGCAATCTCGTCGCATTAATCTTTGCGCTATCGCCCGCGTTGATCGAATCTCAGCACGAGTTGCGCCTGCCGGCGCTAATTGCAATTTTGACTTTGCCGTTTTTGGTTTTCACCGTGTCGAGGGTGGCTCTGCTCGGCAAAGAGATTTCGGTGCGTTCGCGTCAACAGACATTTACCTGGGTCGGACTGGCAGCAATGTTGCTCGCCATCGAAACCGCAGCTGCACCAAACACCATCGTGCTAGCAATTGCAGCGCTGCTTCTCGTTTTCTTGCTTCGACCTCGCCGATTCGCATATTTGATTTGGATCGGCTTGCCGATGACAGCAATTTTTGCCCCGCTGTTTGTTTATTTGGCGTTGCTAAAGGGTCGCCCACTTGCTCTGCTTGCAGATCCGGCGCTTGCACTGGCAACCAATGACAGTCCGGCCTGGCGCTATGTTTCGGGCGCACTTGGCCAGAGCGACTGGTGGCCGATTTCGCTGGCCCTTGCCGTCACCGGTCTTATTTCTGCTCTGCTGGCAGTCTTTGGTCTGCTTTCGAAACAGTCGAAATCAGTGGCCGGTCTGCTTGGCTTTGCAGCTCTCGCCCTGGGCCTGGCCTGGCTCGTTGGGCACACCAACTTCGCCGCCGTCGGCATTGGCCCGGCTAGCGCAGACTTTGTGAACGGTTCACCTCAGGCTTTGCTTGGCATCTGGTCGTTGGCGCTGCTATTGGCGATTGCGGTCTGGCTAGAAGGCATTGCCAAGCGAACGGTCACTCGACTGGTTGCCACCGCAATCACCTTTTTGATTGCGCTTCCGGCCGCCGCTGTCGCGGCGGTTTCAATGCCAGCAGCGACCTGGACCTCTGCTCGGGTAATGCCAGCGCTCATCGATGCGCAGGCAAGCGCCGGCTCGAAGGCCCAGGTTCTTGTCATTAGCCCAGACAAAGAAACTGCAGGCTTTTCGGCCGCTTGGATTCCTGTCGCTGGCATTCAACTCGAAGACTCCAGCGTGGCCTACCGATTTGCACTTGCCGAAATCGAAAAGAACGATCGCGAGTATGCAACCATCGCACAGTTAGTTGCCGACTTGGTTTCTTCGAACGGGGCTGGCGTTGATGCAGCTCTCGCAAAATATTCAATCGGCTACGTTCTGGTTCCCGCGGCAAAATCGCAGGCCGAATCAAACGAAAATGCTCAACTTGCCGTTTCGCTTAATTCGGTTGCACAACTCGAGGCGGCAGGCGATACCGATTTCGGAAAAATCTGGCGCGTGCGCAATTTTGTCTCGCAACCGGTTGAAGAGAGCGCTTCGCCGTGGTCGATTACCAAGGGCGTTGAGCTAGCCGTCTTGCTCTCATTTGTTTTGCTTGCGATTCCGACTGGCGGTCGTCGACGTGCTGCCGCAACCTCAGAGATCTTTGTCGATTCGGGTGATGGCAATGATTAAGCGCATCTTCGGCTTCGCACTTGCGCTCGCCATATTGGCCGCTGCGGCTTTGACTCTGCCCGACTTCTCTATTCAAGTTGGCGAGGCCCCAATGGCACCGAAGCTGTCGGTCGCTGCCCAAGACCTGAACTTGATTTGCCCGGGTGCCGCGATCAACTCTGGCGGAGCGTCGGGAACATCCGTGGGCACGTTTACGAGAATCTCATCGGCGACCGTGGTTGGCACCGTCGCGGCAGGAGCCGAAACATTCGAGCAGCGCTATTTGGCAGACGGTTACTACGCAAGCTACTCGGGCAGGGTCTTCACAACCGTTTCGCAACCGGGCACGGTTTTTGCAACCAAGTCTGCAGGCGTCGCCCAAGGCAGCACCATGGTCAACATCGGCCAGGTTCAAAAGGTGGCTTCTGCGCGATTCAACGGTCTACTAGCCGCAGCCTGCCAAGCGCCTAGCCCCGAGCACTGGCTGGTCGGCGCGAGTGCGGCAACTGGCCGAGAGACAATTTTGATCTTGGCTAACCCGAGCCGCGTCGACATCACCGTCAGTCTCGATGTTTTCTCAGAAGGTGGCCAGGTCTCGGCCGCCGGGCTCAGTGGCATTTCGGTAGCAGCCGGAGCCGAGGCCTTTGTTCCGCTTTCGTCACTCATTCCTGAAACCAAGACCTTCGCCATTCACGTCGTCAGTTCGAGCGGGGCAATCGCGAGTTGGCTTCAGCAGCGAACCGTGCGCGGCTTGCTCTATGCGGGCGCAGACTTGGTCGCTCCGGCCACGACCTTCGGCAAGTCGCTTGTGATTCCTGGCGTGCTCATCAGGGGAGCGGCAGATGCCGCCGATTTGATTGCAAGCAATGCAGACTACTCAGATTTGAAACCGGTGCTTCGCGTTTTCAATCCGAGTGACAGCAAGACGACTTTCACCGCGCAACTGAATGGCGCGACCGCAACCACCTTTGGCACGGTTCTGCACGACAGCGTTTTGCCACACAGCGTTCAAGATTTTGAAATCACCGGATTAGCCAACGGCGACTATTCGGCATTTTTGAAGGCAGATCAAAACATCAGCGCTTCGATTCGATTGGTTCGCACCGACAAGACGAAAAAACCGAACACCGATTTTACCTGGTTGCAGGCCGCCGAGACATTTGTTGGTGCGAGACAAATCACGGTGCCGGCAACCGGCATCAGCAAACTAACGGTCGCTAATCCGAGCAGCAAGACAGCAAGCGTGAGTGTTAACGGTGTGGCCTATTCCATAAACCCTGGTGCGATGGTCGTGCTCAAAGCCGACAATTCGAAGCCAATCAACCTAGTTGCGAACGATCAGGCGGTTGGTGCGAATCTGGTGATCGACGTCGATGGTTCTGTCGCAAATATCGCTCTAGTGAATTACAAGAATTTGGGCGACCAGGTTTCAGTTCGAGTGCGCTAGTCGTCGTTTCGATAGTGCTCGGGAATCAGTTCCCAAGGGTCTTTGCCGATTAGTTCGCCAACCGCTGTGAAAACATACTGTTCAATGTGCATGCGCTCATCGAGGGCATCCGGGCGACGGCTGTGACCCATGCGCTCAATTGGCAAACGATAAATCGTGATCTCGAATGCCTCTTTATTTACCGACCAGCGGGCCACCTCTTGCGTCGAGTCTTTGATTGCAGGGGCATCGATGATTCGCCAGCGAAGTTTGGCTAGCTCTTCTGGCCACGCCTCTTTGAGGTAGTCGCAGGTGCCAGAAACTATCTGACCGAAGCTGGCCAGGCGACTGTCGCCAACCCGAAACAGGCCCGCCAAAATTGGCCTTCTGAGGCCGCGGTCGTGGCGGTCGCGATGGCTGCCACGGCTTCGATTCATAGCGCCATTGTATTCTTGACTCGATGAACACACGGCCCTGCTCAAAGGTGACTTGCAGTCAAACCGCCGTTGCTACCCTCACCTATTCGCACGAAGACCGCACCGCGGTGCTCGGGCAGTTGACCCCGGTCTATGAGCCACATGCATACGACCTGTGCGAAAAGCACGCAAAGACTTTGACCGCCCCGCAAGGATGGCAACTGATTCGCCACGTTTCGGTTCCACGCGAGGCACCCCAAATCGATTCGACAGAAGGCCAAAAAGAAATGTCATTGAATGCAATCGTCAAGAGTTATGACGTTCGAGGCCTGGTTGGTTCTCAGCTCACCCCAGAAATCGTCACGGCACTAGCCGCGGCCTTTGTCGACGAGGTTGGCGCAGCCGGCCGCGATGTAGTGGTCGGTCACGACATGCGTGACTCATCGCCTGAGTTCGCAGACGCGTTCGCGACAGGTGCTCAGGCCCGCGGTGCAAACGTAGTTTCAATTGGCCTTTGTTCAACCGACGAATCATATTTCGCGAGCGGTTTTCTCGACGCACCTGCCGCAATGTTCACCGCTTCGCACAACCCAGCCACCTACAACGGCATTAAGTTTTCACGCGCGGGTGCTCGCGGCATTAGCATCGACACCGGACTCGGCGCCATCCGTGATCGCGCACAGATTTATTTAGACAACGGAATTACTGAAGTTGCGCAGCCTGGCACCTATCGCGATCTGCACGTCTTGGTTCGCTATGCCTCTTATTTGCGCGAGCTGGTAAACCTCAGCAGCATTCGCCCGCTCAAGGTTGTTGTCGACGCTGGCAATGGCATGGGCGGAATGACCGTGCCTGCCGTGCTCGGAACAGCAAGCGACCTAGAGCCGCTGCCGCTAACCATCGTGCCGATGTACTTCGAACTCGACGGAAGTTTTCCGAATCACGAAGCTAACCCGCTAGACCCAAAGAACCTCGTCGACCTTCAGCGCGCCGTTGTCGAACATGGCGCAGACATTGGTTTGGCATTTGACGGCGATGCCGACCGCTGCTTCGTCATCGACGAAAAGGGTGAGCCGGTTACCCCGTCTGCAGTTGCCGCAATAGTTGCTCGTCGTGAGATCGCTCGCGAAAAGGCAAGCAACCCTGGCGCCCCAATCACCGTTTTGCACAACTTGCTTACTTCGAACATCGTTCGCGAAGTTATCGAAGAAGATGGCGCTCGTGCAGTTCGCACCAAGGTTGGCCACTCGCTAATCAAAGACCAGATGGCAGCGACCAACGCCATCTTCGGTGGCGAGCACTCGGCTCACTATTACTTCAGAGACTTCTGGGGAGCAGACAACGGCATGCTCGCCGCGATGCACGTGCTCGCCGAGTTTGGCGCTCAGAGCCAGCCGCTCAGCGAATTTGCTCGTCAATACAACCCCTATTTCTTGAGCGGCGAGATTAACTCGACCGTTGCCGATGTGGCTGCGGCCAAGGCCCGTGTGCTTCAGGCGCTCGAGGGTCGGGCAAGCGTCGAAGAGTTCGACGGCATCACCCTTTCTTCGCCGGCGCAGGCAGATTGGTGGTGGCTGAACGTTCGAGCATCGAACACCGAGCCGCTCTTGCGCCTGAACGTCGAAGCCGCGAATCACGAGACCATGGCGGCCATCCGTGACGAAGTTCTTGCTCTAATTCGGGCTTAAACTAGAGCGCATGAGCCGCCAACAAACCACTTTCGATTTTCGCGTCAAAGACCTAGCCCTAGCTGAGGCCGGTCGCCACCAGATTCGCCTCGCCGAAAACGAGATGCCTGGTCTCATGGCACTGCGTGCCGAGTTTGCGGCAAGTCAACCGCTCAAGGGCGCTCGCATCGCCGGTTCGTTGCACATGACCGTGCAGACCGCAGTGCTCATTGAAACTCTCGTTGCGCTCGGAGCACAGGTTCGCTGGGCGTCATGCAACATTTTTTCTACCCAGGATGAAGCGGCAGCTGCAGTTGTCGTTGGCAACGGAACCGTTGACTCACCAAACGGAACTCCGGTCTTCGCTTGGAAGGGTGAGAACCTAACCGAGTACTGGTGGTGCACAGATCGCATCTTCGACTGGAGCGACGAAGCTGCAGCAGAGGGCAAGGCTTACATCGGCCCAAACATGATTCTCGACGACGGCGGCGACGCAACGCTCTTGGTTCACAAGGGTCGCGAATTTGAACTTGCCGGCTCGGTGCCGCCAACCGGAGTCGACGACAGCGAAGAGTATGGCGTGATTCTCGAGTTGCTTCGCGGCTCGGTTAAGACTTCACCAAATCGTTTTACCGAGATTGCAAAAGAAATCAAGGGCGTCACCGAAGAAACCACAACCGGTGTTCACCGTCTGTACGAGTTTCACAAGCGCGGCGAACTCTTGTTCACGGCGATCAACGTCAACGACTCGGTCACCAAATCGAA
>CANGGA010000062.1 GCA_947453285.1 Microbacteriaceae bacterium
GTGCCGAAAGCCATATAAAGAAGAAACTTCCGACGATGGCCAAGCCACCAACTAACATTGGCAAGCCCGCCGCCACAAGCGAACCAAAAACAAAAACAAGCAGAAGCAGCGTTAGCGGAACGGCGATGGTTTCTGCGCGAGTTAAGTCTTCGCTAATAGTGGTGTTGATCTCTGCGCTAATTGCAGCAAAGCCGGCAACATAAATTTTGGCGCCTTCGAATTTGCCGGTGAACTTCTCGGCAATCTGTTTTCCGACCGTGGCCTGAACGACGTTTTCTTTAACCTTGACGAAAAAGTAGGCAGCTTTGCCATCCGTGCTTCGAAGTGAAGGAGGAGAACCGAGTGTGTAGTAACTGGTTACCTTTGCCACACCAGACATAACCTTGAGGTCGTTGCGCAGGTTTACGGCAATCTGCTTGCTCTCATTAGTGTCTACCTGAGATGGCATGTCTGCAATCAGCACGACCTCTGGGGTCTGCACATCGAACTTCTGATCGAGAAGTTTTATGACACGGGCCGAGTCGCTGTTCGGGTCTTCGTAGCCACCGGCCTTCAAGAGGTCGAAACTTTGAAAACCGAGAACCGAGCTGAGCAGAATCACCGCGATAAAGCTAAAGAGTGCCGACTTTTTGTGGCGAACGATAAATTCAGCCCAACGATTCATTAAGTGTTTCCATTCCTTGGGCGTGCGAAGATTTCCCTATGAAGTTTCAACGGAGAAATGCCCTCTTTTATTTCATTCTCGCAGGTCTGGGTCTAGCCACGGCCTGGTATTTCAATGTGAAGGCCATTCTCGACGGAGAAAACTTCTTCAGTTACTGGTTCACGAGCAATGCAGACATGGTGGTTGCCTGCGATCTCTTGATTACCGCAACCGCCGCGGCCCCGTACATAATCATCGAAGGCCGCCGACTCAAGATGAGAAACCTCTGGCTTTACATAGCCCTCTCTGCGGTTAGCGCCATAGCCTTCGTCTTTCCGCTCTTTCTTGCCATGCGCGCATTGAAGCTAAACAAGGACTTCTTGGCCGGTGGCCGTCTCGAGACCCACACCATTCACAAGCACCGAGTCGATGTTTGGGTTCCAGCCGACCTAAACCCAGAGACCCCGGTGCTCGTCATGCACGATGGCAAGAACCTGTTCTTGCCTGAGCACTCAACCTTTGGGGCGACCTGGGGTCTGCTAGACGCCCTTCGCCCTGACTCCCGCGGCTATAGGCGCATCCGTGGTGAACGCACGCCGATGATTGTGGGAGTCTGGCAAATCGACGACAGCACTCGAATCAACGAGCTTGGGCCGCAGGCTCTAGTCGACGCCCACCCAGAGATTCTCGATATGTTGCCTGAAGCCATGCAACCTTCGAGCCGAGTCATGTTGAGCGACGCCTATCAGGCATTGCTTGCCGAAGAGATTCTGCCGTTTCTTGCCGAACGTCACTCGCTGACGCTCGACAAGTCGCGCACCGCAATCGCTGGCTCAAGCATGGGCGGGCTCGCGTCTCTTTATGGAATCGCCAAATATCCGGAGGTTTATGGCACAGCCCTCGCCTACTCAACGCACTGGCCATTCGGCATGAAGCTTGCCGTCGACGGCTTAGCAAAGCTATTGCCGAATGCTTCGGCCGGCAATCGAATTTGGACTGACTGCGGAACCATCGAACTCGATGCGCTCTACCCTCCGATGCATGAGAAATTTGTTGGGCTCATGCAGCAAAAGGGTTACACCGACGACACACAATTCATCGGCGCGATTTACCCAAATACCGGACACAGCGAAACTTGGTGGGCCGGCCGTGTTGAGCACCCGATCAACTGGTGGCTCAATCCAAATGAGCCAAAGAGCAACCTAACTGACCGGGAATGGGTCGGGCTGCCGCAATAAACAACATGGATAGACAAGAGATCCGCGGTTACGATGCCGTTCGAAATGCCGCCAAAGATTTTGAAACTTATTCGAGCGACCTGCTTGGCGATCGCGACGTTCGCACCTACCGTCAACTTCCGCTCGAAGCAGATCCTCCGAGGCACACCGGTTTTCGTTCTGCAGTGCAGCCGCTTTTTCTAAGTGCCGCAATAGAACCAAAGGTCGCAAAGTTTGAAGCTCTCGCTAAGAAACTTTTTGAAGAGCTAGACAAAAATGGCGGTGGCGATATCACGAGCAACATCGCGTTGCCGTTTGTTATCGGTTGCCTCACCATCATCTACAACCGCCCGCAAGATTACGAAGAGTGGCTGGCTTGGGGCCCCGATGTCTGGACGGCCGAATCGCACAGCACGGGCGCGAGCGAACACAGGCGCGACGGTGCAACCCTGCAGGCCTATCTCGACCGGGTCTTTGACGCTGCGATTGCAAACGTCGTTACCGACCCAGACAAGCAAGACGTCTGGGATGTCGTCTCTCAGCTGGTCGTTGAAGATGAACCGGTGAATCGCGACGAGATGCAGGGCATCGCCAATGTGCTTCTTGCCGGCGGTCGCGACACTGTCATCAAGCTGCTGACCGGCCTGTCGTGGCACCTGATTTCAAACCCGGATGACCGCGAGTTTCTCGCCAAGAACCCCGACTGGTTCAACCGAACCATTGCCGAGATGGTTCGCTTCCTCAGCCCACTGCCAAAGATGGAGAGGGTTCTAGAGGCAAACCGCACCGCAAGCGACCAAGATCGCGACCCAAACAACTATGTGTTGTTGAGTTTCGTGTCGGCCAACCACGACAAGACGATTTGGCCAGATGCCGAGCGCATCGACATTCATCGCGAGCGCAAGCCGCACCTGGCATTCGGCTTTGGTCGTCACTCGTGCATGGGCATGAACATCACCGAGCACGAAGCCGGCGCATTTCTGAGAGTGCTGTTGAACAACTGGCCAAATTGGATATTCGATGGTGAACCTGAAATCGAATGGTCAACCGCAAAAGATGCGAACGGTGACGAAATCAAATTCATCGATCGCTTCAAGAGCTTGAAAGTAAAGATCGCCTAGAAGATTGGCACGTCGTCGTCTGGAATGAAGTCACCGTAGTCGCCGTCGTCAATGCCAGGAGTCTCGGCATTGTGGTGACCGTTCATAAACGATAAAACGCGCTGATCGATCTTTACATCGCTCATTCGAATGGCCCTCGAAAGATATAGGCCTTCGAGAGAACGCACGCGACTTAGCGCAACATATGTTTGGCCCGGAGCAAAAGCACCGCTGCCCAAATCGATTGTCACTTCGTCATAGGTCTGACCCTGCGACTTGTGAATGGTGACTGCCCAAGCGAGGCGAAGTGGAAACTGTTTGTATTCGGCAATCGGAACAGCGACCAACTTCTCTTTTACTTTGTTGGTGTCTTCGTCGAAATATTCTTCGATCTCGTAGCGAACCTGTTCCCAGGTTGAGCGGCCCACATCGTGCCTTGCGCCATCGGCTTCGATAATGATGTGACTGTCACTCTTGAATTCAACGATGTGGCCGATTGTGCCGTTTACCCAACGACGAATCGCAGAGCCATCCGAGTCTTTGAACGGGCTGGCGTCGTCGTTCTTAATGAACATCACCTGCGCGCCGACTTTTAGCTCGAGCTTTTCTTCGGCCGGTTTCGTGTTCTCGAAAGACTTGAGGTCGCCGCTTGCCTGGGCGGTGAAGACCCGAGCCTTTTCGGTGATCTGGGCAAGGCGAGTTCGGTTCACGCTATCGACGGCAGCGTTCACGGTTGCAAGACGAAGAATGTCATTGTGTGGCACGCCTCGAACGGCAACCTCGTTGAGTTCGTCGAGCATCTCTTGAGTGCACGAGCCATCTCGAATCGAGTTCAAGATGTCTTTGAAGCGACCGTCTTTTTGTCTGAAAATCTCGATGAGCTCATAGCGCTCCAGCGCCGCATCGCGCCAAACGTGGGCATCGAAGAACCAGTTGCTCTGGTAGTTCTCGGCCATGTATGCCACGTCTGCAGGGTTTCTAGGCGGCACCGGGGCCAACTGGTATGGGTCGCCAAACATAACCACCTGGGCGCCACCGAAGGGAACCTTGCGCTTGCCGCGGGCGATGCCCATGGCTCGGCTAATGGCATCCATAGTGTCGGCATTGACCATCGAGACCTCATCGATGACCAACAGGTCAATTGCCCCGAGAATCTCGCGGGTGTAGCGCCGCATGTGCTTGGCTAGGTCGAATTCGCCAAGCAGGTGAAATGGAAAGCCAAAGACCGAGTTGATGGTCTTGCCGCCGACGTTCAACGCGGCCACTCCGGTTGGAGCAACCACTGCGAACGACTTATCGGTGTTGTCGATCAGGTAGCTGAGCAGGGTCGACTTGCCAGTGCCGGCTCGGCCAGTGACAAACACGTGCGCATCGGTTGACTCGATGTATTCAAACAGGCGCTGCTGTTCTTCAGAAAGTTCGACGTGTTGCATTAGCGTGACCGTTTGTCTCGGTCGGCGAGTTTAGTAAGCATGGCGTTATAGTCCTCTAGATCTTTATTGCCCCCACGGTCGGCCGCGCGATCTAGTCGACGAGCTTCACGAGCATCTGATCTGAACCATTGAACCGAGACGATAATCGTAAGCGCTGCCGTCGGCAATTCGCCGATGCCCCACGCAATTGCACCGCCGGTGTGTTGGTCTTCGATTGGCGAAGAGCCCCAGGTGCGACCCATTGCGCCAAACCACTCGGGCAAAAGCAAACCGTTTCCGGTCATCAAAGCCAAACCAAAGAAGGCGTGAAACGCAAGAACACCAATCAGCAACATAATTCGCAATGGAAACTGAATCTTGTGCGGCCCAGGATCAATTCCAATTAGTGACTGCACAAACAGATAGCCGGTGATCAAGAAGTGCACGACCATCCATTCGTGACCAATGTGTTCGCGAGTTGACCAACCAAAGATTGGAGTGAAGTAAAACACCACGAGCGAAGATGCAAACAAAATTCCCGCAACAATCGGATGCGAAATGAACTGCGCGTACTTGGTGTGCACCGCCCACAGCGCCCATTCGCGAATGCCTCGCGATTCATCCGTGCGTTTTTTCACAGCACGAGACAGCAAAGTTATCGGGGCGCCTGGCACCAAGAAGATCGGCACAGCCATGGTCAACAACATGTGCGCAACCATGTGCACGCTGAAAAGGTATTCCTGATAGGCATTGAGTGATCCGCTCGTGATGAAGGCAAGCAAGAGCATTCCGGCAACCCACGACACTGTTCGACCGGTTGACCACTTGTCGCCTCGCTTGGCCAGGCGACGCACCCCGAGCAGGTAGGCGACAATGCCGGCGAACGCGACCGAAAGCCAAATCAGGTCTGGCTTAAATTGCGTAAAGAAGGTGATCTCGTTGAACTCCGGTGGCAGCCTCTGCCCGGTCAAAATCTCGGCGGGTGTAGTGCCAACCAGAGCGGTCGCGTTCACCGGCGGAGCCGTGCGGCTCAGGGCAGCAGCAATGCCGATTGCTGCGCCCATAACCGCCAACTCAAGCGACACCAAGCCCCAAAATGCTTTCGGTTTTGAGTCAAGGCTGGCGATAAGTTTGCGTCGATAAACGGCACCGAATGCGCCAAGCACAAGCAACGCGGCAATCTTCAACATCACGATTAGCCCATAGGCGGTCAGCCAGTTCTGCAACGTTCCAATTCGCAACTGGGCATTGATGATTCCAGAGACGAAGACCAACGCGAAGGCGAACAGCGCCAGACTCGAGTAGCGACTGACCTCTGCCGCGCTTGCGCCGCGTCGAAGCTGCACCAGCGACAAACCAATCAGCCCACCAACCCAGATCACAATCGCAAACAGGTGCAGGCCAAGTGAGTTCACGGCCATGCCATGGTTGGCGGTGCCAGAGGCGTGACCGGTTAGTGCAATTGGCACGAGCGATAAGAAGCCCAGGGCGGCGATGAGCGCAGCTGCTGTGAGGCGCTGTGACGCGATAGTCAAAATCGACACGAACACGCCGCCGAGCAAATTCAACAACAGGTAGCGACCGAGTTCTATCTCGGTTGCAAACTGCCAGAACCCGGCGCCATAGTTTTGCTCTAGCGAAAACGGCAAGCCGGTGATGTTGAGATAGGTGAAGTTAAGCGAAAGCAAACCGGTGAGCACCCAGATCACGGATGCTCCGGCAGCGATGTTCATTGAAGTGCGAAGTTTCGCTGTGCCTTCAGAAAAAACAAACGCAGCAATAGTTAGCGAACCGACTGATGTTGCCATGGCAACATCCATGAATGCGCGCGATAGCGGAAGACCCCAGCGAACCAAATCACCTGGGTCGAGAAGTTTGAAAGGTTTTGCAGCGCCACCGA
>CANGGA010000063.1 GCA_947453285.1 Microbacteriaceae bacterium
GAGATCAACGAATGACAAAAATCCTGGTTGTTGAAGACGAGCAAGGCCTTCGCGATCCGCTGGTTTACCTCTTGAAGAAAGAGGGCTACGAGGTTTGTGAGGCCGCAGATGGCGATGAGGCCATCCGTGAATTCAGAGCTCAGAGCCCAGATCTGATTCTGCTCGACCTCATGTTGCCAAAGCGCAGCGGCAACGAGGTTTGCCAAATCATTCGCCAAACCTCAAACGTTCGCATCATCATGTTGACCGCAAAAGACAGTCCAATCGACAAGGTCGTCGGACTCGAAATCGGTGCTGATGACTACGTGACCAAGCCATATGAGACACCAGAGTTGTTCGCACGCATCAAGGCCGTGCTTCGTCGCGGTGTCGAGCCGCAGGTTGAGGCAAGCAGCATTCTCGAGGCTGGCACAGTGCGCATGGATGTTGAGCGTCACGAGGTCGAAGTCGATGGTCAACGTGTGCAGATGCCGTTGAAGGAATTCGAGTTGCTCGAGCTATTGCTAGAAAACGTGAATCGCGTTTTGACTCGCGGTCAGATCATCGATCGCGTCTGGGGAAGCGATTACTTCGGTGACACCAAGACCCTCGATGTGCACGTAAAGCGCATTCGTTCAAAGATTGAGGCCGACCCTGCTCGTCCAAAGCACCTAGTCACCGTGCGTGGTCTCGGGTATAAATTCGAAGCCTAGGCTTCGAATTAAATGGGTACCGCGAAGCTCAGGCTTCGAATTAAATGGGTACTGCGAAGCCTAGGCTTCGAATTATGGCGTTGGTGTTGGGGCCGGCGCAATAACGCCCATGCTGTTTACTAGTGGCGCATACTGCGCGAAGGTTCCATCAAGAACCGGAACGGTCTTGGCAACGATGTGGTGGCCGTGCACGAACGTAACCTGAGCCAACGAACCAGCCTTTGCAGCCAAACCGGCAAGTGGCAAAGCGTTGCGGCCGTTGAAGCCGATGTCTAGCTTCTCGCCGGCGTTTAGGTGCTGTGCATATTCCTGGCCAGCGACCTGAATGCTCACGTCTTCAGCTGAATCGCCTGTGTTGATGAGGCTGCCGAAGAGCGCGGTCTGGCCGGCAGGGGTGACCAAGATGAAAATGTTTCGGGCCTCGACTGGGCCCACGGTTGCGTCGGTGCCATCGCCGGGGGTGTAAACCTTCATGGTTGCAACTGGGCTGAAGAATGCGCACCCGGTGGTGCCAATCAAAACAGATGCTGCGATTGCTACTGCTGCGAACTTACGGTTTAACAATTTTTCTCCCACGGATGAGGCCAACCCGCCTAGTTTACCCTTGGAATAAGGGGTCATCCGTGGTAAAATCGTGGTTTCGAAGGGAATTCCTCCACATGAACATTGAAGTCGGCGAGACTCTCGTTTACCCGCACCACGGAGCTGCAAAGATCGTAAAGATCGAGAACCGTGAATTTGCGGGCGAGAAGCAAAAGCACCTTCAACTCAAGGTCACCCAGGGTGATTTGCTCATTTGGGTGCCATTTTCGAAGATTGACGCCGTAGGCATCCGTGCGGTTATCGACAACAAGGGCGTCAAGAAGGTCATCGAGATTCTTCAGGCCGAGTTTGTCGAAGAGCCGACCAACTGGTCACGCCGCTACAAGGCAAACCTAGAGAAGCTGCAGTCTGGCGATGTAAACAAGAACGCCGAGGTTGTTCGCGACCTGTGGCGCCGCGACCAAGACCGTGGCCTTTCAGCCGGTGAGAAGCGCATGTTGGCTAAGGCCCGACAGATTTTGATCTCTGAGCTAGCGCTAGCCAAGAAGTTTGACGAAGAAAAGGCCGGAGCCTTTCTAGACACCCAGCTGGCAGGCAAGAAGTAGCCAAATGACCAGACGCGATCTAGCGGTGATCGTTGTCGCTGCTGGTCGCGGTGAGCGATTGAAGGCGTCAGCGCCTAAGGCCTTTGTTGAAATCAATGGGCAAACAATTCTCGAACATTCACTTTCACCTTTGTCGACTCTTGCCGATTTGGCTCAGGTCGTGATTGCAGCACCATCGACTCACCTGGCCGAAGCCACCGAAATTGCCAATTCAGTTTTAAGCACCGATGCCACTCTCGACGTGGTGGTTGGTGGCGACACTCGTCAGCAGTCAATCGCGAACGCGCTCGCGGTAATCAGTGACGATATTGAAATAGTTTTGGTTCACGATGCCGCTCGCGCATTTGCATCTGCTTCGCTTTTTGAGCGCATTATTTCTGCGGTTCGTTCGACTCGCGCTTCTGTTGTTCCTGCGCTCGAAATCGCAGACACCATCAAGCGAGTCTCTGGCAGCGAAGTTCTAGAGACGGTTGACCGCTCAGCACTTCGAAGCGCGCAAACTCCTCAGGGTTTTATCGCAGCCGACTTGAAGCGTGCATATGCAAATGCCGGCGACGACTTCACAGACGATGCCGCGCTTATGCAATCGCAAGGAAAGAAAGTTTCATTCGTGGCTGGTGAAGTCGAAGCCGCGAAGATCACAACACCAGACGACCTGAGCGGTGTGCTCTCACGACTCAATGGCCCAGGCCGCACCGGCATCGGGGTAGACGTTCATCGTTTCTCGGCTGACGCCACGAAAAAGCTCTTTCTTGGCACCATCGAGTGGCCTGGCGTGCCTGGCCTAGATGGCCACAGCGACGGCGACGCAGTTTCGCACGCTATCGTCGACGCCCTGCTATCGGCTGCCGGACTCGGCGACATCGGCAGCAACTTCGGTGTTGACCGCCCAGAGTTTGCCGGTGCAAACGGCAGCGTCTTTTTAACCGAGACCGTGCGCATGGTTCGAGCCGCCGGCTTCGAAATTGTGAACGCATCGGTTCAGATCATCGGCAACCGCCCAAAGGTTTCGACCAAGCGAGCAGAGGCAGAGACCGCGCTAACCAAATTGGTTGGCGCACCGGTAACGGTCGGGGCAACCACCACAGACGGACTCGGTTTCTTGGGCAATGACGAGGGTGTCGCGGCTGTGGCATCCGCGTTGATAAATAAGGTCGAAGCTAGGCTTGGCTCGTGAGCGCGCCCATGCAGCTAAGTCTTTATGACTCAAAGCGCCAAGAAAAAATTTCTTTCAAGTCGATTGCCGACGGCGAAGTTGGCATCTATGTCTGTGGTCCAACCGTTCAGAGCGCACCGCACGCAGGTCACCTTAGAAGCGCTTTGGTTTATGACGTGATGAGCAACTGGATGACCGCTCTCGGCTATCGCGTAACTCTCGTGCGCAACGTGACCGACATCGACGACAAGATTCTCGAAAATGCCAAGCAGCAGTCAATCGATTGGCAGATTTTGGCCAAGACCGAAGAGGCAAAGTTCTCGTCTGCATATGCACAGATCGCAATCGCGCCGGCAACCATCGAACCGCACGCCACCGAGCACATCGAGGGCATGCTGCGAATCATCGCTTCGTTGATTGAACGCGGTCACGCCTACCAGGCAACCGATGGCTCGGCGAATGTTTACTTTGCCACTGGCAGCTGGTCGGCATACGGCGAGCTAACCAATCAAAAGCTCGAAGACATGGATGGCAGCGACGAAACCGCAGCCGGCAAGCGTGCACCGCACGACTTTGCGCTCTGGAAGGCCGCCAAGCCTGGCGAGCCAGAGACAGCCGCCTGGCAGTCGCCATGGGGGCTCGGCCGCCCTGGTTGGCACATCGAATGCAGCGCGATGTCGACAGATGCACTAGGCGAGAACTTCGATATTCATGGCGGCGGGCTCGACCTGCGTTTTCCGCATCACGAAAATGAGTTGGCTCAATCGCGTGCTGCCGGTTTTGAATATGCAAACTACTGGGTTCACAACGGCTTGGTGAACTCTAACGGAACCAAGATGTCGAAGTCGCTCGGCAACTTTGTTTCTGCAGAAGATCTGTTTGCGCAAGACCCGCGCGGTCTCGCGATTCGCTATTACCTTTTGACCGCACAATATCGAGCAAACCTCGAATATCACGACGGCATCATCGATGAAGCCAAGGCGAATATCGAACGCATCGAAAACTTTTTGCGCCGCTCTATCGATGCTGGTGTCGATGTGTCAGCAGGGCAAGACTCGGCGGCGACTCTGACCTTGTTTGGCGACAAGTTTGCAGAGGCAATGAACGACGATCTAAACGTGCCTGCGGGGCTCGCAATCTTGCACGAATCGATTCGCGAAGGCAACGCCGCAATCGACGCACGTGAACTCGTTGCTGCAGAACACGCTGCCACTCGAGTTGCCAGCATCTTGAATGTGTTGAACATTAACCCGTTGGCACCACACTGGGCTCGCAAGGTAGAGATCGACGAGGTTCTCGTGCACAAACTAATCGACGACAGAAACGCGGCTCGTGCCCGCAAAGATTTCGCGGCGGCAGACGCCATCCGTGATGAATTGACCAAGATGGGCGTATCAATCGAAGACGCCGCAGAGAAAACCAATTGGAGCGTTAACTAATGGCAAAACCAGCACGTCCAGGAGCCGCTAAGGGCAAAAAGGCTGCAACCGTAGGCAGCGGTGGCTACGGCAAGAAGAAGCTAGCCGGCAAGGGCCCAACCCCTAAGGCCGAAGACCGCAAGAACCACAAGGCCTTCAAGATGAAGCAGGCGGCCGAGCGCAAGGCCAAGGCCCTTGGCATCAAGACCGTTGGCAAGGGCGCAGGCAACTCAAAGGTTGCTCGCGAATTCGCCGAGTCAATCAAGTCGCCTGGAGCTAGGGCAGCGGCTGCCGGAGGCAAGGCAACAGCCCGCACCACCGGTCGCGGAACTCGGGTTGCCGCTGGAAAATCAGTTCGTGACGGCTCACGTCGCGGCGAATTCTTGGCACCAACCGCACGCACTGCCGGCTCGGCCGGAGCGGCTCGTCGTTCTGGCGACCGCGTTGCCAAGGCTGCCGACGCGGCAGAAGTTCTTTCAGGTCGCAACTCGGTGCTCGAAGCGCTTCGCGCAAAGGTTCCGTCAAATGCGTTGTTCATTGCGACCCGCATCGAAATGGATGACCGCGTAAAAGAAGCTCTAAAGATTGCTGCCGCGCGCGGAATCGCAATCAACGAAGTCACTCGTCCAGAGATCGACCGCATGACCGGTTACGACTCGGTTCACCAGGGCATCGCACTTCAGGTTCCGCCTTACAAGTACCAGCACCCAATGGAAATGCTCGACACGATTTTGTCTCGCGGACAAAACCCGTTGATCGTTGCACTCGATGGCATCACCGACCCGCGCAACCTCGGAGCAATCATTCGTTCGGTTGCGGCATTTGGCGGCCAGGGCGTTATCGTTCCTCAGCGTCGTTCGACTGGTGTCACCGCTTCTGCCTGGAAGACCTCAGCAGGTGCGGCGGCTCGTGTTCCGGTAGCGCTCGCTGCAAACCTGAACGCGACTTTGAAAGACCTTAAGAAGCGCGGTTGCTTCATTGTTGGTCTCGATGGCGATGGCGACATGCAAATGCACGACTTCAAGTTGGGCACCGAGCCAATTGTTCTTGTGATCGGCAGCGAGGGCAAGGGTCTTTCGCGCTTGGTTCAAGAGAACTGCGACGCAATCGCCTCGATCTCGATTAACTCTGCTACCGAATCGCTAAACGCCGGAATCGCAGCTTCGGTTGCTCTCTACGAAGTCAGCAAGCGCCGACTCGAAAAGTAAGCGCTTTTAAACGAGGTCGCGCCAGTCGGTCTCTTCGTCGTCAATTGCGATGATCATGCCGGTTGGCACCGCGTCAGGCAGGGTAATGCTGCCAGTGGTCGGCGCTAGATAGGCCTCTTCATCGCGCCTGTAGGCCAATACGTTGCCGACATAGCTCTGAACGGCCTCGAGCAGCGGAATACCTCGACCCTCGTTCTCGGCCTTGTACCA
>CANGGA010000064.1 GCA_947453285.1 Microbacteriaceae bacterium
AAGAGGGTCTACGTTTCGCTATCCGTGAGGGTGGCCGCACCGTTGGTGCAGGAACCGTTACCAAGGTAACCAAGTAGTTTCTGCTAAGAAATTCAAGAAATCCCTCGGCTTCGGCCGGGGGATTTTTTTTGCAACACAGAAAAAGTTAACTTGCTAACAAAGTTGTTCACTTTTCTAACGGCACATAGATTCGTAAAGATGGAGACTATGACAAACATCACTCCTGCCGCGGCCGCTGAAAAGCCAGCCGCGAAGAAAGCTGCCAAGAAGGCAGCACCTAAGAAGCCAGCAGCGCCAAAGAAGCCGGTAGATCCAGCCAAGGCAGCTGCTAAGAAAGCCAAGAAGGCAACCGTAAAGGTCGCAAAGAAGGCAGCCGTAAAGTCAACTAAGAAGGCAGTTGCCAAGGCAACCGCCAAGTCGACCAAGAAGGTTGCAACCAAGGTTGCCAAGAAGGCTGTTAAGTCAGCTGTAAAGACAGCCGTCAAGTCTGCTGTGAAGAAGGCAACCCCAAAGAAGCCGGCTGCCAAGAAGACGGTTGCCAAGGTAGTCAAGAAGGTTGTTAAGTCAGCCGTCAAGAAGGCAGCGCCAAAGAAGTCATCAAAGGGCAAGAAGAAGTAGTTCGGCCGTTTTTAGAGAATCCCTCGGCTTCGGCCGGGGGATTTCTGTTTAGGGGAGTTAGCCCAGGCGCTGGCCAAAGCGGAACGAATTGCCGTCGGAGTCTTTGAGCCAGAACTCGCGGGTATGCCAGGTCTGGTCTTCGGCGGTTTCGCCGGCCTTTGCGGCTAGGGCATCGATGTCGTCTGTCCAGAAATAGACCACAACCGGGCCGATTCCGTCTCCACGGCTCTCGCTGAGATGAAGCTCGTGGCCAGAATCGTCGCCGATCGAGCAATACCGAAGGCCGGCACTGCTCGGATCGTGGGTCCAGTTGAGCTTGAAGCCAACCTTCGCCAACACCTCAAGGCTTGGCTCGACTTTGGTGACCGGAATCACTGGAACGATGGTTTTGATCATGTGTCGAGCCTAAGAGCACATCCGTGAGAAAAAACTAAAAAAGATACTCTTTTGGGCCACATTTAATTTGCATTGACACGCCCGACTGTGGCAAGATTGACAAGTTCGTGAGTAGTCACGCATTCTCGCGTGAACCACTGCAGGCATTAGTGAACAGATTCGTCTGGGCCGGCCGCAGCTGAACAGAAATGTATTCGACCTTTAGTTCGATGTTTTCGCCCTAATTCAGGGCGACACACCCGAGCGCGTGGGTCGGAGGAGCAGTACCTCCGAGGGCGAAAATCCAAGGAATTGACAGATAAACAGTGGTGCAACATCAGTAGTGCTACTAAGCACGCGGCCTAAAAAACCGCGAATGTGATATGAGAGCGAGTCAAGATGGCCGGACAGAAAATCCGCATTCGACTTAAGTCATACGACCACGAGGTCATTGACG
The DNA here is from genome assembly GCA_947453285.1 of Microbacteriaceae bacterium. GTDB lineage: Bacteria > Actinomycetota > Actinomycetes > Actinomycetales > Microbacteriaceae > Rhodoluna. The sequence goes on from CANGGA010000064.1 coordinate 1,451, forward strand.
TTTCTGCGCGCAAGATCGTAGATACCGTTACTCGTGCCGGTGCAACCGTAGTAGGTCCAGTACCTCTACCAACCGAGAAGAACGTAGTGTGTGTGATTCGTTCACCGCACAAGTACAAAGACAGCCGCGAGCACTTCGAGATGCGCACCCACAAGCGCGTAATCGACATCATCGACCCAACTCCTAAGGCAGTTGACTCTTTGATGCGTCTCGACCTTCCGGCAGACGTAAACATCGAGATCAAGCTCTAAGGAAAACGATGACTACTCAAAACAAGAACGTAAAGGGACTACTGGGCAAAAAGCTCGGCATGACTCAGGTCTGGGATGCGAACAACAAGCTTGTTCCTGTCACCGTGATCGAGGCTGGCTCAAACGTAGTTACCCAGATCAAGAACATTGAGACCGACGGTTACACCGCGGTTCAGGTTGCATTCGGTGCAATCAAGCCAACCAAGGTAGACAAGCCAACCGCTGGTCACTTTGAAAAAGCTGGCGTAAACCCACGTCGTTTCCTTGCAGAAATCCGCACTGCTGATGCAGCTGAATACTCAGTTGGCCAGGAGCTCGGTGTTGAGGTTTTCGAGGTCGGCTCAAAGCTCGACGTCGTTGGCACCTCAAAGGGTAAGGGCTTCGCAGGTCACATGAAGCGCCACGGCTTCCACGGTGTTGGTGCATCTCACGGTGCACACCGCAACCACCGCAAGCCTGGTTCGATCGGTATGTCATCAACCCCAGGACGCGTTTTCAAGGGTATGAAGATGGCTGGTCGCATGGGTTCAGACCGTGTCACCACTCTTAACTTGACCCTTCACTCAGTAGACGCCGAAAAGGGCTTGCTACTAATCAAGGGTGCAGTTCCTGGTCCAAAGGGCCAGCTTGTATTCGTTCGCAACGCAGTGAAGGGAGCGTAACCAAATGACTAACTCGGTAGACGTTCTTGACGTCGCAGGAAAGAAGACTGGCACCGCCAACCTTCCAACCGAACTATTCGACGTTCAGACCAACGTTCCTCTAATTCACCAGGTTGTTGTTGCACAGTTGGCAGCTGCTCGTCAGGGCACCCAGTCAACCAAGCGTCACGGTGAAGTTTCTGGAACCGGTAAGAAGCCGTTCAAGCAGAAGGGAACCGGTCGTGCTCGTCAGGGTTCGCTTCGTGCTCCACAGATGCGTGGCGGTTACGTAACTCACGGTCCAAAGCCTCGTGACTACGACCAGCGCACACCTAAGAAGATGATTGCTGCAGCAGTGAAGGGCGCTCTAAGCGACCGCGCACGCAACAACCGTCTGCACGTAATCGACGCTTTCGCTCTAGGCGACAAGCCATCGACCAAGTCAGCACAGCTAATCATCACCAAGCTAACTGCACGCCGCAATGTTCTAGTAGTTCTAGACCGCAGCGACGACGTCAGCTACAAGAGCTTGCGCAACATCCAGAACCTTCACGTTCTTCCTGTTGACCAGCTAAACGCATACGACGTGTTGTTGAGCGACGACGTGATTTTCACCAAGTCAGCTCTCGACGCATTCATCGCAGGTCCATCGAAGGGCTCGGCTAAGGCCACTGCAACTTCGAGTGAAGTAGCGGAAGGCTAGACATGACTGCAATCAACAAAGATCCACGCGACGTTATCTTGAAGCCGGTTGTTTCTGAAAAGAGCTACAACCTAATCGACAACGGCAAGTACACCTTTGAAGTAGATCCAACCTCGAACAAGACTGAAATCAAGCAGGCTATCGAAGCGATCTTCAAGGTAAAGGTTGCATCGGTTAACACCCTTAACCGTGTTGGCAAGACCCGCCGCACCAAGTTCGGACTGGGCAAGCGCAAAGACACCAAGCGCGCCATCATCACCCTTAAGTCAGGCTCAATCGACATCTTTTCGAGCGTCGGTTAAGGCAAGCGGAGGAAACTAGAAAATGGCAATTCGTAAATACAAGCCAACGACTCCAGGTCGTCGTGGTTCGTCTGTCTCAGACTTTGCTGAGATCACTCGCACCACTCCTGAGAAGTCGCTACTTCGCCCACTTACCAAGTCGGGTGGACGCAACAACCAGGGCCGTGTGACCACTCGTCACATCGGTGGTGGACACAAGCGTCAGTACCGTCTAATCGACTTCCGTCGTCACGACAAGGATGGCGTTCCAGCTGTTGTTGCTCACATCGAGTACGACCCGAACCGCACTGCACGTATTGCACTTTTGCACTACGCAGACGGCGAGAAGCGTTACATCATCTGCCCAAACAAGTTGAAGCAGGGTGACCGCATTGAACAGGGTCCAAACGCTGACATCAAGCCAGGCAACAACCTGCCTTTGAAGAACATCCCAACCGGTACCGTGATTCACGCTATCGAGTTGAAGCCAGGCGGCGGTGCAAAGATGGGTCGTTCGGCCGGTGCATCAATCCGTTTGGTTGCAAAGGATGGCGCTTACGCGCAGCTTCGTTTGCCATCAGGTGAAATTCGCAACGTCGATGCTCGCTGCCGCGCAACCATCGGTGAAGTTGGTAACGCTGAGCAGTCAAACATCAACTGGGGCAAGGCTGGCCGCATGCGTTGGAAGGGCGTTCGCCCAACCGTTCGTGGTGTTGCTATGAACCCTGTCGACCACCCACACGGTGGTGGTGAAGGTAAGACTTCTGGTGGACGTCACCCAGTGACTCCATGGGGTCAGGCTGAGGGTCGCACTCGCAAGCCAAACCTTCCAAGCAACAAGCTCATTGTCCGTCGACGCCCATCTGGCAAGCACTAGTAGGAGTTCGAACTTATGCCAAGAAGTCTGAAAAAAGGCCCGTTCGTAGACGAGCACCTAATGAAAAAGGTGCGCGTTCAGAATGAAGCCAACACAAAGAACGTGATCAAGACCTGGTCTCGCCGCTCAATGATTGTTCCAAGCATGCTTGGTCACACCATTGCGGTGCACGACGGTCGCAAGCACATCCCTGTATTCGTTAGCGAGACCATGGTTGGTCACAAGCTCGGCGAATTCGCACCTACCCGCACCTTCCGTGGTCACGTGAAGGATGACAAGAAGGGCAAGCGCAAATAATGGAAGCCGTAGCAAAACTTAAGCACATCCGCATTACGCCGATGAAGGCTCGCCGCGTGGTTAACACCATCCGTGGCAAGCAGGCAACCGAAGCGTTGGCAATTTTGAAGTTTGCACCTCAGGCTGCAAGCACGCCGATCTACAAGCTCGTTGCATCAGCAATGGCAAACGCAAAAGTAAAGGCAGACGCAGCGAACATCTTGTTCGATGAAGACGACCTAATCATTTCGCAGGCATTCGTTGACGAGGGAACCACCTTGAAGCGTTTCATGCCTCGTGCACAGGGACGCGCATTCCAGATTCTTAAGCGCACCAGCCACATCACCATCGTGGTTGCAACTCCAGACGAGGTTGCCGCAAAGACCGGCGCTAAGAAAGCGAGCAAGAACTAATGGGACAGAAAGTAAACCCATACGGTTTCCGTCTAGGTATTACCACCGATCACGTATCGCGTTGGTTTGCAGACTCAACTAAAAAGGGTCAGCGTTACTCAGACTATGTAGCCGAGGACATCAAGGTTCGCGCACTGCTAACCCAGCGCCTAGACCGCGCAGGTGTTTCACGTGTTGAGATCGAGCGCACTCGTGACCGAGTTCGCGTTGACATCCACACCGCACGCCCAGGACTAGTTATCGGTCGTCGTGGTGCTGAGGCAGAAGCAATTCGCTCAGACCTAGAGAAGCTAACCAGCAAGCAGATTCAGTTGAACATCCTTGAGGTTAAGAACCCAGACATGGATGCACAGCTAGTCGCTCAGGGTATCGCCGAGCAGCTAAACGCACGTGTTGCTTTCCGTCGCGCAATGCGCAAGGGAATGCAGGGTGCACTTCGCAGCGGAGCAAAGGGCATTCGTGTTCAGACCTCTGGTCGTCTTGGTGGAGCAGAAATGTCTCGCACCGAGTTCTACCGTGAAGGCCGTGTTCCACTACACACCCTCCGCGCCAACATCGACTACGGCTTCTACGAAGCTAAGACTGTTTTCGGTCGCATCGGTGTAAAGGTCTGGATCTACAAGGGTGATATGACCAACAAGGAGCTTGCTGTTCAGCAGGCTAACGCTCCAAAGCGCAACAACGAGCGCTCGGACCGTCCACGTCGTGCCGCAGCAGCTCCTGCCGCTGAGGCAGCTGCTCCAGCAGCAGAGAAGGTTGAGGCATAAACATGTTGATTCCACGTCGCGTAAAGCACCGCAAGCAGCACCACCCATCACGCTCAGGCGCATCAAAGGGTGGCAC
>CANGGA010000065.1 GCA_947453285.1 Microbacteriaceae bacterium
ACCGACTCACCGACCTTGTCTTCGCAGGCAATTTCTGCCGCTCGCTCACAGGCGGCCGAAATGTTTGGCAAAGAAATGGTTGCCGACGCGCCTCGCGTTTACACCGGCAAAAACAAGAACGCCCAAGAAGCCCACGAGGCTATTCGCCCGGCCGGCGAGGTTTTCAAGCGCCCATCAGAGCTATCTGGTGTGCTCTTTGGGCGCGCGCTTGAGCTCTATGACCTGATCTGGAAGCGCACCATCGCCTCGCAGATGCAAGACGCCAAGGTCTCGACCACCACGGCTCGCATCATGGCTAACGGCATTGAAGGCCACGGCCCGGCAGAGTTCACCGCCTCTGGAACCGTAGTGACCTTCAAGGGTTTCTTGGCAGCCTATGAAGAGAGCCAAGACGAAAGCCGCAACGACGAAGACGAGAGCGAAGAGCGCGAGTCAAAGTTGCCAAAGCTCGAGGTCGGCCAAAAGCTAAAGGCAATCGACGTCTTTGCAAAAGATCACCAGACTTCACCACCACCTCGCTACACCGAAGCATCGTTGGTTAAGGCGCTCGAAGAAGATGGCATCGGCCGACCTTCTACCTATGCGTCGATCATGTCGACCATCATCGGCAAGGGCTATGTCACCAAGCGTGGTCAGGCCCTTGTTCCTGAGTGGATCGCATTTACCATTACTCGTTTTCTAGAGAATAACTTCGAGCGACTCGTTGACTATGCATTCACCGCGCAGATGGAAGAAGATCTCGATCTGATTGCATCGGGCGATCTCGATCGCAGCACCTGGTTGCACCGTTTCTATTTCGGCGGCGAGGGCATCGAAGGTTTGCACCCGACGGTCGAAAACGTTGGCGACAGCGACCCTCGCGCGGTGAACTCGATTCACATTGCAGACAACATCACTTTGCGCACCGGAAAATATGGCCCATACATCGAGACCATGGTTGAGCCTGGCAGCGAAGGCGCAGACGAAAACGGTCGACGCATCGTTAACATTCCTGAGGGTCTTGCACCAGATGAACTAACCGTCGAAAAAGCTCAAGAGCTCATCGATGCGCCGATCATCAGCGACCGCGTTATGGGCCAAGACCCAGAGACCGGTTTCGACATTCTTTTCAAGGATGGCCGCTATGGTCCTTATGTCTTGCTAGAAGACCCGAAGGCCGAGAAGCCAAAGACCGCTTCGCTTTTCAAGTCGATGTCTCCAGAGACCTTCACTTTCGAAGAGGCAGTCAAGCTGCTCTCGTTGCCGCGTGTAGTTGGCATTGACCCAGAGACTCAGACCGAGATCACCGCTCAGAACGGCAAGTTCGGCCCATACATGAAGAAGGGCACCGACTCTCGTTCGTTGGCAACCGAAGATGACATCTTCGGCATCACGCTCGAACAGGCCCTAGAGCTTTATAAACAGCCGAAGTATGGCGGCCGCCGCACTGCAGCCACCCCGCTAAAGGAGTTTGGCGAAGACCCGCTTTCGAAGTTGAATGTTGTTGCCAAGACCGGTCAGTTCGGCCTCTACATAACAGACGGTTTGGTCAACGCGACCGTTCCGAAAGAGGAGCCGCTAGACGAACTCACTCCAGACCGCGCCTTCGAGCTTCTGATGATTCGTCGCGAGAAGTTGGGCGTTGAGCCTGGCGAGGCGCCACCAAAGACTTCACGTTCTCGCAAGACCGCAACCACAACGCGAGTTGTGAAAAAGGGTGCGACTCGAAAGAAGAAGGCTTAGCCAATGACCGAGGGCTTGTTCATCTCGTTCGAGGGAATCGACGGAGTTGGAAAATCAACTCAGCTCGATTTGCTCGTGCAATATTTTGAAGAACATGGCCGCACGGTTTGTCGCACACTCGAGCCTGGCGGCACAGACCTAGGTCGCGAGATTCGAGAATTGCTTTTGCACCGCAAGGGCGACGTTGCACCGCGTGCCGAGGCACTTCTTTATGCGGCAGATCGCGCTCATCACGTTGCAAGCAAAGTTCGCCCGGCTCTAGAGCGAGGCGAGGTAGTAATTACCGATCGCTATCTTGACTCTTCGGTTGCCTATCAGGGCAGTGGCCGCGAACTAGGTTTCGATCAGGTGCGCGACCTATCGATGTTTGCCGTGGATGGTTTGTTGCCGCACTTGACCGTATTGCTAGACCTAGATGCCACCAAGGCGGCTGCTCGCCGCAACAAAACTGGAGCCGAGCCAGATCGCCTCGAGCGCGAAAAGACCGAGTTCTTCGAAAACGTTCGCCAGGCTTACCTAAAGTTGGCGGCAGACGAACCAAACCGTTGGCTAGTAATCGATGCAGAACAGAGCGTCCACCAGATGCAGTCTCAGATTCGTGCTCGAGTTCAGGGGTTGCTTGGCTAATGCCGGCACCCATTTGGCGTGAGCTATTCGGTCAGAGCGAGGCAATCGCTCAACTCGAACTCGCAATAAAACACCGCGACGAAGGCGTTCACCACGCCTGGCTAATGACCGGCCCGCCAGGCTCTGGCCGCTCAAACCTCGCGGTGGCCTTTGCTGGCGCGCTTCTTTGCGCCGAAGGTGGCTGCGGCACCTGTCGCTCGTGCGTATTGGCGATGGGTGGCAATCATCCCGACATTGATGTCTTGACTACCGAACGTGTAGCAATCTCAATCGATGAAATTCGCACGCTGGTGAATAGCGCTCAACTCGGCGGCTCGATGGGTCGCTATCGAATCATGATTATCGAAGACGCAGATCGAATGGCAGAGCGCTCTTCAAACGTTTTGCTAAAGGCACTCGAAGAGCCACCGGCCGGAACTATCTGGATTCTTTGCGCGCCTAGCGAGGCAGACATGCTTCCGACAATTCGTTCTCGAGTTCGTCGAATCGCTCTAAAGACTCCGGCGGTCGAAGAAGTTGCTCAACTCTTGGTCGAACGCGATGGGGTAGATCGCTCGCTTGCACTCAAGGTTGCCGCCGAGGCGCAGAGTCACATCGGAATGGCAAAGCGACTTGCAACGAGTGCTGACGCTCGCGGCCGTCGTCGCGACACCCTGCTTGCGGCAATTGCAATCGACTCAGTCTCGACGGCAATGTTCACAGCAGATCGTTGGATCGATCTAGCTCGTCGCGACGCCGATGCGCTAACCACCGAGCGCGATGAAGAAGAGCGCGAAGAATTGCTGCGAGTGCTTGGTGTCGAAGACACAAGCAAGTTGCCACCCTATGCCCGCGCAGATGTCAAGGCGCTCGAAGAATCGCAGAAGCGTCGCGGCACCAGATCGCTTCGCGATGGCATCGATCGAATTTTGGTCGACCTGCTTTCGCTCTATCGAGATGTGCTCATGGTTCAACTAGAAGCAGCAGTCGATCTAGTCAACGAAGAGCTGCACGCGCAACTTTCTGACATTGCACGCCGGTCGACGCCACAACAGACCCTGTTCAAACTTGCGCAGATCGAACTGGCTCGAACTCGCATCGCCGCAAACGTAAGAGACTTGATGGTCATGGAGGCCTTGGCCGTAAACTTGCGAACAAAGCAGCAATAGAGGGAGTCACCTTGAGAATCAACAAAGTTTCAGCCGCAATTGCAATGTTTGCACTCTTGGTAGGCGGTTGTGCGACCGTAGGGCCAACCAACGCGGCTCTTTCTGAAGACATCTCGGCCGACTTGAAGCCGTTCTATAGCCAATCGGTCGTCTGGAAGGCCTGTGGATCAACCGGCACCAAGTGCGCGACCATCAAGGTTCCGCTCGACTGGGCGAAACCAGCCTCGGGCTCAATCAACCTCTCTATGAATTACCTTCCTTCGACCGGCTCGGCCGACTTGGGCTGGATAGTCGAAAATCCTGGCGGACCTGGCGGTTCTGGCGTTGACTTCGTGGCCGGTGGTGGCGAGCAGGTCGGCAGCACCGAAATGCGCAAGCACTACAACGTAGTTGGTTTCGACCCACGCGGCGTGCAGCGCAGCTCGCCGATCAAGTGCCTAAACGCAAAAGACACAGACAACTTCTTGTATGGCGTGACTCCAGGTGCACCAGGTTCGGCAACCGAGATGGCAGCTTCTCGCAAAATCATGAAGACCTTCATTGCCGCCTGCGTTAAGAACAGCGGAAAAATCTTTGGTCACGTCGACACCGTTGAAGCTGCCCGCGACATGGATGTCATCCGTGCGGTTCTCGGTGAGACAAAACTCAACTACCTCGGTTTCTCATATGGCACTTTCTTAGGCACCATGTATGCGTCGCTCTACCCGCAGCGAGTCGGCCGTTTCGTGCTCGATGGCGCGATGGACCCAACCGTCAGCGACGAAGATCAAAGCGCGAACCAGTTGAAAGCATTCGATCAGGCGCTTCGCAATTATTTGAACAACTGCCTAACCGTGAGCAAAGGCACCTGCCCGTTCACTGGCACTGTCGATTCGTCGATGGCTCGAATCACGGCTTTCTTCAAGAAGCTTGAGACCACATCAATGCCGACAACCATTGGCCGCAAGTTGACCATCTCTGGTGGCATCACCGGATTGATAATGACTCTCTATAGCAACGATTACTGGAAATACACGAGCTCGGCATTTTCAAGAGCTTTCAACAGCAACGACGGAACCCTGTTCTTGCAGCTTGCCGATTTCTATAACGACAGAAACACCAACGGCACGTATGCGTCGAACATGATGGAAGCAAACATGGCGGTGTCCTGCCTCGATGGTCGATCAAACTCGAGTGCAGCTGCCATGAAAGCGCAAAACGCTCGCCTCTTGGCACTAAGCCCGTTCTTCGGTCGCTACTGGCAGAACGGCGCACTCGGCTGCGAGCAGTGGCCATACAAAGTGGTTACCAATCCGAGCAGCTACGCCGCAACAGGCTCTGGTCCAATCATCGTGGTCGGCACCACCGGCGACCCGGCAACTCCTTATTGGCAGGCGCAGAACCTAGCGAACAAGATCTTGAGCGATGGCCACCTGATTACCTTCAACGGCGAAGGCCACACCGCCTATGGTCGCTCGAACGAGTGTGTGGTCAACGCGGTCGATGCCTATCTGATTAGCGGAACGGTTCCGGCCAAAGACCCGAACTGCTAGGTGCGAAAGCGGCTTAGTAAACTGGCCTAGTTGTTGGGCTTGGGGTTCATTCTCTGAGCAACAATCCGCCGCCGTAGCTCAGTTGGTAGAGCAGCTCCCTCGTAAAGAGCAGGTCTGGGGTTCAATTCCCCACGGTGGCTCGAACTCTTATTTGCGCGATGCCAGGATTGCAGAACCGGCTAGCGCCAAGACCGCGGCGATGACGAGCACCGGCTGCACGGCTCCCGATATCCAGAGCGCACCACCCCAAATGCCGGCGCCGAGCACGGCGAAGTTCATGAGTGCCTGATACCAACCCTGAGCCTTGCCACGAATTCCGACCGGCGCTTGCTTTGAGATCCACGACTTGCCAACACCATCGGTCATCGCCGGAAAAACACCATAAACGGCAATTGCGATTACTGCGATGACGATGTTGTTGGTCAGGCCCAACGTGGCATAGGCGGCTGCGAAAACCACAAGCCCAATTGCATAAACCTTTGCCGGCGAGACTCTGTCTGCGAGTTTTCCTGCTGGAAGCGCAAGTGCTGCAGCAACCAAATTAAACAACACGTATGCGAGAACCATG
>CANGGA010000066.1 GCA_947453285.1 Microbacteriaceae bacterium
ACCGAGAAGGTCATGAACGCGCCGAGGCCGTTGATGGCCATGCCCTGGTATGCCTCTTTGCGGTTGGCGGCTGCCTCTTCAGGGGTGTCGGTCTTCTTCTTAGCTAGGCGACCCCAGTGCTTGAGCATGCCCATCTGTCCAACTGTGAACGATGTGAAAACACCGAGCATGTAGAGCTGAATCAAACGGGTGACGTCTGCCTGAAAGCTGACCAATAGAACCAGTGCAGCCAAAGTTAGCGAAAGCATGCCGTTCGAGTAAACCAAGCGGTCACCGCGTGTTAGAAGGGCCTTAGGCGCAAACTTGTCGCCGGCAAGAACTGAAGTGAGCAGCGGAAAGCCGTTGAATGCAGTGTTTGCAGCCAAGAGCAAAACCATCGCGGTTGCGGCCTGCAGCACATAGAACATCCAGTTGCCTGCGCCGAAGATTGCGGTTCCAAGCTGAGCCATTACCGACATCTGCACGTCGCCAGACCAACCGACAAGCTGCTGAACTGGATCGTCTGAATAGTGAACTTTCGAAGCAAGAGCAAGCGCGGTGATGCCGATGAACGAGAAGATTGCCATCGAGCCCATCATCACAAGTGACTTTTGCGCGTTCTTAATTTTTGGCAAGCGGAAGGCCTGAACGCCGTTTGCAATTGCCTCGACACCGGTCAGGGCAGAACAGCCAGAAGCGAACGCTCTCAAAAGCAGAAGTGTCATTCCGGCTTGCGTGATGTTTTTTAGATCAGACATCGGCAGCACTTCGTAGTGCGCAGATGGTGAAACAAGTTCGTGTCCCATTGCAAGTCGAGCGAAACCACTGAAGATCAATGCACCGATTGAAAGCATGAACAGGTATGTCGGAATCGCGAATGCGACGCCAGACTCGCGAACACCGCGAAGGTTAACCGCGCACAGTACCAGCAAGAAACCAACTGCGATTTCTACACGCCACGGGTTCAAAGCCGGAAATGCCGAGATCAAGTTGTCTGTTCCCGATGCGATAGAAACTGTGACTGTCATCACGTAGTCGAGCAATAGCGCGCTTGCGACAAGCAGAGCCCACTTCTTGCCGAGGTTCTTCATGGCAACTTCATAGTCACCGCCGCCAGAAGGGTATGCCTTAATTACTTTGCGGTAAGAAAAGACAATGATGGCTAGCAAGAGAACGACCACCGCTGCGATGCCAGGTGCGGCTCCAAGCAGACCTACGCCACCCATGGTCAAGATCATGAGCAATTCCTGCGGACCATAGGCAACAGAAGAGAGCGCGTCACTCGAGAAAATCGGTAGGGCGATGAACTTTGGAAGCAGCTGGCCTTCTAGGTTTTCGTTTGCGAGTTTCTTGCCTAGGAACCAACGTTTTGGCTGGATGATGTCATTCACAAAGGGAAAGCCTACCCAAACGGGTAGGCTCTCTCGCTTTTGTTTGAAGGGGCTATTTGGCCGCTTTTCCTTCTTTCTTTCGGCGGCTGCCGATGAAGAAGGTTGATAGCAAGCCAAGGGCCAAGAACCCGCCCGCGAACCATCCGGTGGCTTTAACGCCCTGGGTGAAGCCCTCGCGAGCCTGCAACTGGATGTCGGTTGCCACGTTCTCTGGCATGCCGGTGGTCACCAAGAACTGTGGCAAGTTCGGCAAGATAGCGCCTGCCGAGTCGACAACAAGGTTCGAGATGCTGTCGCTGACCACCTTTACCTGAGCGGTTGGTGCACCCTTGAAGACCGAGAGGCTCTCGATGTTGGTAGCAACTGCCGCCTGGGTGCTTGTGAATAGCGCGGTTCCGAGAACTGCGATGCCAAGAGCAGAACCAACCTGGCGCACGGTGCTCTGTGAACCAGATGCCTGACCAATGCGATCCATCGGAACGTCAACCATGATCACACCGGTTAGCTGTGCGGTTGCCAGACCCACACCGATTCCATAGATGAATAGGTAACCGGCGATGCCCTGCCAGCCGTTGAGAGTGTTAGCGCCAAGCGCAATGCCGAGCACACCAATCATTTCAAGAGCCACACCGATGCGCACCGCTGTGACCGGCGAGATTCGGCCGCTGAGAGCGCCACCGACTGCTGAAGCCAAGAAAGCTCCGCCGGCGAGCCAAAGCAAAACCATTCCACTCGAAAGTGCGTTTAGACCAGAAACGTTCTGCAACCAAAGCGGAATCGCAAAAAGCAAACCGAATTCACCCATTGAGATGATGAGAGCCGCGATTGATCCGTTTCTGAATGACGCAATGCTGAATAGGCCGAGGTCAAGCAACACATTCTTGTGTGCCTTTTCGCGAGCACGTTCCCAAATTACAAAAATGATTCCGAAGACGAGTGCGACTGCAAGAGAAACCGGAATCACAGAAACAGTGTCTGCTGGCCAGGTGAAGTTGCCGATTGCAAAAATGTTTTTGGTCTGGTTCCACCAACCATAAACGCGACCTTCAATAAGACCGAAGACCAAAGTGCCGAACATAACAACAGAGATAAGTGCGCCGACAAAGTCAACGCCACCTTCGCGCTGTGCTTGTTTCGATTCGTTCAAGAAGTAGAGCAGACCCGCAATTACTAATGCGCCGAGTGGCAGGTTAACGCAGAATGCCCAACGCCAAGTTTCGATGACGACTGAACCGAGATCTAGCTGCCAGTCAACCGTGGTTAGCCAACCGCCGAGCACAGGACCGATGGCAACCATGCCACCGATGGTTGCTCCCCAAACTGCGAATGCGATGCCACGTTCTTTGCCCTGAAAGTTTGCATTGACAAGCGAGAGTGTGGTGGGCAGAACCATTGCACCACCGAGACCCTGCACGATGCGCGCAAGAATCATTGCCTGTGCGCTGTCGGTGGTGCCTGCCCAGACCGAAGCCAAGACGAACACGGTCAAACCGATAACCAGCATGAGTCGGCGACCGAAGCGGTCAGCTAGCGAACCCCAGACCAAAAGCAGCGAGGCGAAGACTAGAACGTAGCTCTCTTGCACCCACTGAATGTCGGTGCTGGTGAGGGCCAAGCTCTTGATAACGCTCGGAAAAATGGTGTTGACGATTGTGCCATCGATGATGACCAGAGAGATGGCCATCGAAATAAAGACGAGGCCGATCCAGCGATTGCGAGTTTTTGTCATGCGCCTAGGCTACGGCAAGAACGGCCGAACCTGCGAGAGCGAGCACTACTCCAAACATCTGAACTTTGGCGATTCGCTCGCGCAAAACGATGCGAGCAAGGATGATCGTGCCAAGCGGATAAAGCGCCGTGAGCACGCTGACCACCGAGAGCGAACCGCTGCGCAGGGCGAGCGTGAAGAAGATGTTTGCACTCGAATCGAATAGTCCGGCTGCGACCACGCCCCACCAGAATTTCGTGGGCACCTTCTCTTTTGGCGTTGCGAGCGTGCGCCTGTTTCTCAACCAAACGGCAAGCAAAAAGACATTCAAGAAAATTGCGCTGACCAATCGCATGACGATTATCGAAGCCATGCCACTGTCGGTTGGAGAGAACTTTAAGACGATCAGAATTGTGCCAATGCCGGCACCGGCGATTGCCGCATAAATCAGACCCTTGGCGCTCGGCCTTATCGCGTCGGCCGAGGGAACGAAACCGACTAATACCACGGCAACGAGAATCATTCCGATTGCCGCGAGTGCAGTCCAACCGAATCGGTCTCCGAGAAAAAAGCCGAAGGTCATTGGAACGATTGCGCCGCACACGGCTGCCATCGGCGAAACAATCGCGATTGGTCCGATGGCGAGAGACGCGTAGAGCGCGCTGATTCCGATTGCTGAAGCAATGCCAGCTGCGGCTCCGGTGATAATTGCCTGCTGTGAAAAAGTTGCGCCAATGAATGGCGAAAGAGAAGTTAGAAAAACGAATCCAACAAAACCGCTAACCGCCGTAACGGTGATTGAAGAAATTTTGCGAGAAGCGAGCGCTCCAAAGAAATCGGCGAAGCCATAAACCAGGGCGGTTAGAAATCCAAGGATGACGGTTAGCACAATCTCAACCTATCGAAACACCCTTGCTGCTGCTTGCCACTTGCGATTACCCTCTGCTAAAACTTTTCCTAGGGGGAATCATGAGCGAAGAAAATGTTGAGCAAACACCGGAATCAAATGAACCGGTAGATATCGGCGAAGAAATGCAAAAGCGCCGATCGAAAATTGGCTGCGTCATCGGGGCCGTGCTCCTGCTCGCGGCTTCGCCTTTTCTATACCTAGTCGTGATGTTCAGCGCCGAAGGAATCGGCAACAGCATCGCAAACCAGCAAGCAGCCCAGTTAAGCCCTGAGGTTAAAGCTCTAATGCCTCTCAATGAATCATTCTTGAAAGCCGCAACTGCACCTGATGCAATTGCCGGGCTCACCCACTTCAAGTCGTGGATGTCTTCAGTGAGTTTTGAAACGACTCTTCTGGGTTGCCCGGATCCCGCAGGCAACGATTCGCCAGACGCCTGCATGTATTCAGATGCCGGCAAGGTGACAGATCAAACACCAGAGCAGGTATGTGCCGAGGTAATTGCATATGCGCAGAAGCTCGGTGCCACAAACGAGATGAGCGTGCTGATTCCCGAAGGCAAAACGATTTCTAAGTCGAGTGTTGCCTCCTGTGTAAAGACTCTGCACAGCCAGCCGCGGTCAGCCGCGTGGGCTCTGTTTTCACCGCAATACGTGCTTTATGGAAACTACAAGCCCGACACACCAATCGCCATCGGACTGACTCATGGAGAGGAAACACCGCAGGCTGCAGCAGGAGGCGTTAATGGCGACAAGGTGCCGCCATACACAGGCAAGTTGGTATTGCAGCCGCTGGTAGACACCTATTCACTAACGGTTGCGACAACTCTTAAGGTTGAGAAAATCGAAGTTGCGCCGAGCCCGTTCGCGGCCGGAAAAAACCGCACGGCCGCACTTCTCGATTTGATTGCGTTTTATCGCGCGGCAAATCAACAGCAAGATCCGCGTTCAAAAGTTTTTGTTGACGCGGTAATCAACGACTTCGGCAATCGCTACGGTTTTCCGGGCACTTGGAAGGCGTTTGTGACTTCCGACAACAAAGTTCACTGGATTCAAGTCACGCGCGATGACGGTTATCAAATATGTATTGCGATTGAACGAAAAAATTCTACGAACAAGAACATCAACGAACAGCCATCAGCAACAGACACCGGCGGCAATGGCGACTTCATCGGTAACGGTGATGTCACTTGGGGTCTCCCTGGTGCTCAGGCCATGGAGCTGCAGGGCATAGGAAAAGAAATCCAAAGCATGAATGCCGACTACTACTTTGGTGATTACATCGTCGGCCAATGCGGTTAAAGCAAGCTAGCGCGGTTAAAGCAAAAACACACTGATCGTGAAATATCAGTGTGCTTTCGTGGCTCCGCCCGGCATCGATCCGGGGACCTAACGATTTTCAGTCGTTCGCTCTACCAACTGAGCTAAAGAGCCCAGCGCAACTTTCGTTGCGCCATAGTCAACAACCCTTCTCTCGAAGGGCCAGTGACTTGGCGATCCTGACGGGACTTGAACCCGCGACCTCCGCCGTGACAGGGCGGCGCGCTAACC
>CANGGA010000067.1 GCA_947453285.1 Microbacteriaceae bacterium
CAAAATTTTCGGCAAAGCAAACTGACAGTCACGTGCTTAGGCTTATGTCTCTAAAAGAGAATGTTGAGAAACATAATAGAGAGCAACTTCTAGCCCTGGACGGTTTAGGCCCCGAATCATTTAGAGCACTCATTCGTTATGAAGACTTAGATGAGATAAGTGACCCTGAGATCTTGGCAATCCCCGCCCCGTTAGTTCTGGAGATAAAGGTGGGTGCTCCCGTGATGTTCGTTCGAAATGACCCTGACGGACGATGGGCAAACGGGACATTTGGCACTGTGGTTGGTTGGACCACCAATGAAATAAACGTAGCTATAGATGGTCGCAAAGTCGCCGTTGAGCGGTCAGAATGGCCAATTGAAAGCCCCATGGTTGTTAAAGGCGAAAACGGACGATTCATGATCGGTTACGAAACGTTGGGGTCGATTCGGCAGTTTCCTTTGACACTGGCCTGGGCTATAACGATTCACAAATCACAGGGCCAGACCCTCTCGCAAGTAGTACTAGATTTTTCACAAACATTTGAGGCGGGCATGGCCTACGTGGCCTTCAGCCGAGTTCGCAGTCTTGAAGGACTGGAAACTTTGACGCATTTCACTAAAAAAGACATTCTTCCTCACAGCGAACGAATTTTTAGATTTATGGCGCACAGCCCATTTCAAGTATTAATTTCATGGGATCAGTTACCAAAACACATGCACCTGTTGGAAAAATTCAAAGAAGATCTATCAATTTTCCTAGATGAGACGGTTAATCCGGAAGCACTCATTGAGCTCTTTGCGAATGATCAACCAGAATTCAAAAACCTATGGAAAGACCAGGAAAAATTCAATCATCAAGGCCGGATGGCATACCTAATGACTGAATATGGAATGACAGCCTTGGCATATGTTCTAAATATGTATCTGCGGTTTCCGAATCAAGCGCTGGCGCTCACGGCTCGCGCTTTATACGGCAACAAAGGAACCCAGGTTAAACCAAAGCAGTATCCGGATTCGTACCTTTTCGCTTGCCGCGATTGGACACTTTTTAAGCATTAGCCAAATAGCGCAGGCAAAGTTGCCTTGAAACCGGTGCGCAAATCTTCTAGACCGAAGGTCGCAACATCCTGGATTTCAAGTTCACCCGAGTTATCGGTAACACCGATGCGCAACACAGGAATGCCGCGAGCCTCACACAAGCCGACAAACTTCACGTCATCTTCGCGACCAACCGAAACCAAAACGCGTCCCGTTGATTCACTGAACAATGCGCAGGTGCGGTCGACGTTGTCACGCTCACTGATCTCGCCAAGCCAAACTCGCGCACCCATATTGAAGCGCAAGCAAGACTCGACAATCGCCTGAGCCAAACCGGCCTCGCTAAGGTCGTGGGCAGACTCGATCAGACCCTGAAGCGATGCGCCGTGAAGCAAATCGGCAAGAGCTGCCTCGTGAGCTAGGTCGACAACCGGCGGGCGACCGCCTAGGTGATCATGGATAACCTCTGCCCAAACCGAGCCGTCAAGCTCATCGCGGGTGGTGCCAAGCAGGTAGATGTTGTTGCCGGCGTCTTGCCAGCCAGAAGGAATGCGGCGGGCCACGTCGTCGATAACCCCGAGAACGCCAACCACCGGGGTCGGGTGAATAGCCACATCCCCGGTCTGGTTATAGAACGAGACGTTGCCGCCAGTAACTGGAATGCCAAGCTCGAGGCAACCGTCGGCCAAACCAGCAGTTGCCTGCTTGAACTGCCACATGACCTCGGGGTTCTCAGGGCTGCCGAAGTTGAGGCAGTTGGTCACAGCCAACGGCTTTGCGCCGCCGACTGCCACGTTTCGGTAGGCCTCGGCTAGCGCCAAACGAGCACCCTGGTATGGGTCGAGCTGGCAGAAGCGACCGTTCGCGTCGGTCGCGATCGAGATGCCGAGACCGCTGGTTTCGCTAACGCGAACCATTCCGCTGTCGTCTGGCATAGCCAGTGCGGTGTTGCCGCCAACGTAGTGGTCGTACTGATCGGTGATCCATGACTTCGATGCCTGGTTGGGCGAAGTCACAATCTGCCAAAGTTGCGCGGCTAGGTCGGTGCCGCTTTCGTTCGCGCGGTATAGACCGCGAGAGTGAACGGTGTCTGCGTTGAGTGCGTCTTGGTATGAAGGGAATGCGACCGGGCGCTCATAAACCGGACCATCGTGTGCAACGGTGCGAGGTGGAACGTTTACGATTTCTTCGTCGCCCCAGTTGATGTAAAGGCGTGGCTCAGAAATTACTTCGCCGAGAATCGAGAATTCGACTTCCCACTTGTTGACAATCGCTTCGAACTTCTTGCGATCTTGCTTCGGAACAATTGCCATCATGCGCTCTTGAGATTCGCTCATCAGAATCTCTTCTGGGGTTAGCGACTCGTCGCGCTTCAAAACCTTTTGCAACTGCACGCGCATTCCTGCGTTTCCGTTCGATGCCAACTCGCTAGTTGCGCAAGACAAACCTGCGCCACCCAAGTCTTGAATTCCGGCAACGACGTCAGCCTTATAAAGTTCGAGACAGCACTCAATCAAAACTTTTTCTGCGAACGGGTCGCCAACCTGAACAGCCGGACGACGCGATGGGCCGGTGCTGTCGAAAGTTTCTGACGCGAGAACGGAAACTCCACCGATGCCGTCTGCGCCAGTGCGTGCACCAAACAGAATTACAAGATCGCCAGGGTTTGACGCCTTGGCAAGTTTCAAATCTTCGTGACGAAGTGCTCCAACGCTGAGTGCGTTGACGAGCGGGTTGCCCTGGTAGACGCGATCGAAAACAGTTTCGCCACCGATGTTTGGCAAGCCTAGGCAGTTGCCATAGAACGAGATTCCGCTGACAACGCCGTTCACGACGCGGGCGGTGTCTGGGTGCTCAACCGCGCCGAAGCGAAGCTGATCCATGACTGCAATTGGGCGTGCGCCCATGGTCAAGATGTCGCGAACGATGCCGCCAACGCCGGTTGCTGCGCCCTGAAACGGCTCGATGTAGCTCGGGTGGTTGTGGCTCTCGACCTTGAAGGTCACCGCCCAGCCCTCGCCGATGTCAACAACACCGGCGTTCTCGCCCATGCCAACCATGAGGTGCTTCTTCATCTCGTCGGTGACCTTTTCACCAAACTGGCGAAGATAAATCTTTGAAGACTTGTATGAGCAGTGCTCAGACCACATAACGGAATACATCGCTAGCTCGGCGCTGGTTGGGCGGCGGCCCAGAATTTCACGGATGCGCGCGTACTCGTCTTCTTTTAGACCGAGTTCTTTCCAAGGCTGGTGCTTGTCTGGGGTCTCTGCTGCGTTTGCAGTGGTGTCGACGCCCGACGGTGCAGTTTTCTTTTTGAACAGTGCCATGATCTCGCCTTATGCGTTAACTAGTGCGTTGAGCACTGACTTGAAGAACAACAAACCGTCAACACCGCTGCGCATCGCTGCGTCGGTGTCTGGGCCGAAGCCAGGTTCGACTGCGTGCTCAGGGTGAGGCATCAAACCAACAACGTTGCCGCGCTCGTTGCGCAAACCTGCGATGTCGTTCATCGAACCGTTTGGGTTGACGTCAACATATCTAAAAGTGATTAGACCTTCACCCTCGAGTCGAGCAAGCTCATCCTTGGTTGCGATGTAACCACCCTCACCGTTCTTTAGCGGAATGGTGATCTCTTGGTTCAAAGCGAACTGATTAGTCCAAGCGGTGTCGACATTCTCAACGCGAAGTTTCTGATCGCGGCAAATGAAGTGCTGGTGTTCGTTGCGAATCAATCCACCAGGAAGCAGATGTGATTCAACGAGAACCTGAAAACCGTTGCAAATTCCAAGAACCGGCAAACCTTGGTTTGCCTTTTTGATGATCTCTTTCATCACCGGTGCTTGTGCGGCGATTGCGCCGCAGCGCAGATAGTCGCCATAAGAGAAACCACCAGGCAAAATTACTGCGTCAACTTTTTGCAAGTTGCTGTCTGCGTGCCAAAGCGAAACCGCTTCGCCACCGGCCAGGCGAACTGCGCGAGCTGCGTCGCGGTCATCCAAGGTGCCAGGAAAAGTGACTACACCAATCTTCATGTCTAGTTCTCGACGACTACGTTGACGACGTCTTCGATAACGGCGTTGCTCAAGAAGTCTTCGCCGATCTTGCGCGCGGCAGCTAGGTCGGCATCTGTGACCTCGCGGTCGAAGTGAAGTTCGATGCGCTTGCCGATTCGAACAGCTGAGATGTCTTTGTTGCCGCTGCGGTGCAGAGCGTTTGCCACTGCCTTGCCCTGCGGGTCTAGAAGGTCAGCCTTTGGCATAACCTCAACGATGATCTTTGGCATTTTTCCCCTAAATTTGGGTATTTGCGAGCAATTTTGAGCCCGGCAGCATCGGCGAACCCCTTTATTTTAGCCGTATTCGGGCTATTCGCTTTCTCTTTTCAGTCTTGCCGCTCGATGCAATTTATATTCGCGCCAGGTCAGCCAAAGAATGAATATGTCGAAGATTGTCAACAACAGCACGCCAAGGCTGAAAGCGGCGATTAAGTCGATGGTTTGCGACACGATGAACACGACAAGCGCGACCATCATCCACGGATAGGCCCACGCCTTATCGCGCAGCAACGCCCAAACCAGCACAACCTTTGTTAACCCGTGCACGATTAGGTAGAGAGCAACGAAATGAGTCTCGGAAGTCGTCGCTCTAGCGCCCAAGTGCAAGATGAACTGCGCAATCACATTATTGGGCTCGAGCTGAAGCTCTTTAGCCGTGAACCATTCAGTGAATGCCCTTATTTGCTCTGGGCTTATGAAGTAGGCACCGACTGCCCCAAGCATTTCGAAAAGGCCAAAGAGTCCCTTTGCACCAATGCTCAAGACGAAAGTGCGGTGCAGAAGATTAGTTTCTGTGCGCAGTTGCTTCATTTTTATGCGATTTCGCTGGTGAGTCGCTCAACCAATTCGGCATATTTGTCTGCCGTTTGCTCCACGATTTCGGCCGGCAACACCGGCGGTTCGCCGGTCTGGTTCCAGTTGTCGGCCAACCAGTTGCGAACGATTTGCTTGTCGAATGAGTCTTTGCGCTCGCCCTGCTGCCAAGCCGTCTTTGACCAGAATCGACTCGAGTCTGGGGTGAGCACTTCGTCGCCGAGCGTGGTCACTCCGGTTGCCGGATCGATGCCGAATTCGAACTTGGTGTCGGCGAGAATCAGGCCAGCCTTCTCGGCCAGCTCGCTTGCTCGCTTGAAGATGGCGATGCTGAGATCGCGCAGTTCGGCAGCGTGTTTAGCTCCAACAAGTTCAACGGTGCGCTCGAACGAAATGTTTTCATCATGCTCGCCGAGTTC
>CANGGA010000068.1 GCA_947453285.1 Microbacteriaceae bacterium
AAATACCTTGCTGCTGTAAGGAGACCAGTTGATGTGGTTCTTGAATGGTGCGATGCACACGAAGCAGACGCCATCCTTGAGAAATGCCGGCATTGCGTATTTGATGGTCTGCTCGGCATCGGGAACAACCTCGAGAATTCGGCGGCGCATCTCTTCTAGCGTTGAGCGTTTGGGTTCTTCAACGCCTGCAAAGAACTTGTCGATGTCTGACTTAGCCATAAGCCCAAGCCTATTGGGTGACTTCTGGGGCCAATCTGAAGCCAACGCTGCGAACAACACGGATAACCTCGGGGCCACCGACCTTGCGAATCTTCGAGCGAATGCGCGAGGCGTGAGTGTCTATAACGTTGGGCGCCATTGGGCCATTTAGTGAACCAATTGAACTTAGTATCTGTTCGCGACTAAAAACCTGAAGCGGTTTCTCGAGCAAGAGTTGGACTATTTGAAACTCGGTTTTGGTGAGGGCTACAGGTTTACCGTCAACGAAGAATTCGTGCATTCCAAGGTCCATTTTCAATTGACCCCACTGAAGCACATCTCCCGCCGGTAGGCGTTTACTGTTTCCGCGTTTGAGTTGCTGGGCCACTCTCGACGACATGATGTTGATGTCAACCGGTCTCGCCAGGTAATCATCCGCACCAGCGGCTATCCACATTTGTTCGCTGATGATGCTGTCGCGATCTGTCATTGCCAAAATCGGAACCGTCGACTTAGAACGAATCACGCGACAAAGTTCAAGACCTTTCAGTGGGTCGACGCCGATGTGAAGCATTACCAAGCTGAAGTGGCTTGCTTTGAACGCATCAGTCGCTTCGTTAAAAGTAGCAACGTCTTTAACGTTTAACCCCAACTCTTCGAGGTGCAATCGAACCAGCAAGCGGTTCGCGGCATCGTCTTCGACAAGCAAGGCGTCGGGGCGAGAGGCGTCATCGAAGTTTGTTTTGCTCAAATCGATGATCACCCCGGCTGAAAAGTTGTCGCAAAATTCGCACATTTGCGTTGCTCGTTGCGAATTTATCCCCCGCTGTGAATATAGCGATGGAAGTTCGATTGGTTCGTGTAGAAATCGTAAAAATGTCGCAAAGAAGCAGAAAGAAAGTGGTTAACCGCACACTGTCTCATTGAAAAAGTTGTTTTCGTGAATCGGGGTAATTATCAAATGAACAAATTTTTGGCACGCCTGAAGGGCATCAAGTGGACCGGCACACTTATCGTTGCTGTCGTCGCGCTGCTGCTGGCGGGGGCTCTTGGTGGTTTCTACATATCAGACACTTTGCAAGGACGCGGCACTAGCCTCGGCTCAGTTCTCAAGATTGTTGGGTTCTGCCCAAGTCCATCGGGTGATAGTTCGAGCACGCCGGTTGCTGGCCCAAAGGGCGACAAAGGCGACAAGGGAGACACTGGCGCACCTGGCAAAGATGCAACAGCGACTCCGGCACCTACACCAGTGGCCACAGCTGGCAAGGCTGGCACAAAAGGATCTGCCGATGCATCAGGGTCACCAGGTCCTTCAGGTTCTCCAGGCACATCAGGAACAAATGGTGTCGATGGCAAAGACGGAACCAACGGAACAAATGGCACCAATGGCACGAACGGAACCAACGGAGTTGACGGCATAGCCGGAACTTGCACGGCGCTCGACACTTCAGCATTGCCAGGCGATCTTGTTCCTTCAGTCGACAACACTTACAGTCTCGGAACCGTTGCCGCTCGTTGGAAGAGCCTTCAGCTCGGCCCTGGCACGCTGTGGATTCAAGACACCGAAACTGGTCAGCAGGCCGGCATCACAATTTCTAATGGAACCATGCTTATCGACGGCGTCGACGGCTTGCGCATCGGCAACATTCGATTTACATCAACAGGTATTACCTCGTTGTTGCCAAACCAAGACATCACCATTGGTTCAATTGGTGACCAAGGATGGATGTCGGTTGCTCACGGAATTAAGTTCGCAGACGGCACAACCATGACCTCAGCAGCCGGCGGTGTCGGCCCTGCCGGCCCACAAGGACCTCGCGGCCTTACTGGAGCTACCGGACCTCAAGGACCGCAGGGGCCACCGGGAACAATTGAAAACAACGGTTTTGTTGAGACAAAGGCTTGCATGTATACCGGAAGACCAAACAACACACCTACTGGAACCCTGATGATCGGCACCTGTGCCGAACTAGGTCAAGAAGGCAAAGACATTCAGATTCTCGTAAAGCAATAAGAAATATCTCAACGGAACACCGTGCATAGACTGACCTAATGGCTATGCACGGTGGACCAATGGGTCGCTTCAATATTGATCCGGCTTCACAACGCGAAAAGAACGCAGCAGCTCCAAAAATCGAGAATCTGCTCGGTCGCATTTTTGAACTTTTCAAGCCACACAAGACGACCCTTATTCTCACCGCGGCTTTGATTCTGCTTTCGGCCGCCCTCAGCGTGATTCCACCACTGCTAATTCAAGAGGCCTTCAACCAAGGATTGTTCCCAAGCCACGGTAAGCCTGATCTTGGCTTGCTGGTCACTCTGGTGCTAATCATGATCGGTGTCTGGCTCGCTTCGGCTGCTCTCGGTGTATGGCAGACCTATAACACCTCGCGTGTCGGCAACAAGGTTATGGGTGCTCTTCGCGTAAAACTTTTCACCCACCTTCAGGCGATGGAACTCGCGTTTTTCACAAAGACCAAGACCGGAATCATCCAGTCGCGATTGCAAAACGATGTTGGTGGTGTCGCCAGCGTGCTTAGCAACACGATCAGCAGCATCCTTGGCAGCACAGTCACCGTGCTAGCTGCAATTGTTGCGATGCTCCTGCTCAACTGGCAGCTCACTATTGTTGCGCTAATTATGGTGCCGCTTATGGTCGTCGCACAAAAACGCGTTGGTCAGGTGCGAGCAAAAATCGCAGGCAAGACCCAAGAGTCACTAAGCGAGATGACCGCAATCACGCAAGAGTCGCTCGGCGTAAGTGGAATTCTGCTCGCCAAGAGTTTTGGTCGCCAAGAGAGCGAAATCAAGCGCTACGCCGACGAGAACCAAACTCAGATTGGCCTTCAAGTTCGACAGACGATGGCCGGCCAAGGTTTCTTTGCCGTCGTGCAGGTTTTCATGTCATCGATTCCGGCAATCATCTATCTGGTTGCCGGCTTCTTGATCACCAACAACATTTTGCTTTCTGTCGGCACCGTGGTCGCCTTCACCACAGCGCAGTCGCGCCTGCTGTTTCCGCTTATGAACCTAATGGCCATTGGCCTAGACCTGCAGACCTCTCAGGCTCTGTTCGCTCGAATCTTCGAATACCTCGACCTAAAGCCTTCGATCACCGACCCACTCGCCCCGCATGCCCTAGACAGAAGCAAACTCGGCGAACTTGAGTTCGACCAGGTTGGCTTCACCTACCCAGAGGCCGATGGCGAAGGCGAACCGACCTTGCACGATATCAACTTCAAGCTGGAACCCGGCCAGTACGCCGCATTTGTTGGAGCCTCCGGTTCTGGCAAGACCACCATTTCTTATCTCATTCCGAGACTCTACGACGCGACCCTCGGCTCGGTTAAGTTCGCTGGTGTCGATGTGAAAGAAATTCGCCAAGCAGACCTTATTGAACAAATCGGAATCGTGAATCAAGAGACATACCTCTTCTACGCGACCATCCGTGAAAATTTGGCTTATGCCAAACAAGATGCCACCGACGAAGAGATTACTGCGGCGGCTATCGCGGCAAACATTCACGAGACAATCATGAGTTTTCCGAAGGGCTACGACACCCTGGTTGGTGAGCGTGGTTACCGACTGAGTGGTGGTGAGAAGCAGCGAATCGCGATTGCTCGAGTTTTGCTGAAAGATCCTCCGGTTGTCATCTTGGATGAAGCCACGAGTGCGATGGACACCACCAGCGAACGAATCGTTCAGGCTACGCTCGATGCGGCCACGGCTAATCGCACGACGATAGCCATTGCGCACAGACTTTCAACCGTCGTAAACGCCGATGTGATTTTTGTGCTCGACGCCGGAAGAATTGTCGAACGCGGAACGCACGACGAACTTATGAATCTAGACGGGGCTTATTCGCGTTTAGTTAATGAGCAACAAACGCTGCGATAATCGCGCCAGCAACTGTCAACGCCACTAGATCTGCTCCAACTTCAATGATCCAGACTTTGAAGCCTTGCATCGCAAAGAGTCTGTGCCCCAGCGAAGTGGCAGCAGCAACAACGCCGAGCGCGAATCCGATCACTGCACCGAAGACCAAACTCATTTCGAATTGAGCGCTTGCACCCGAAACCATGATGTAGAGCACGATGGCCTGCGCGATTGCACCGGCAAAAGTTCCACCGAAGAGTCGGATCGCTGTCTTAGCGCTGGTATCGCGATCTTCGGGCTTTCCCATCTCTTTGCCTAGAGCTTTCCACCAAATTGGGTAAAAGGTCTTTGGGCCAAACCAAACAGAGTTGATTACGACGATCACGATTGCGCTCACTAAGAGGGCGAGCCAGTTGATTGAAATAGGATTCATGAAATTAGCCTACAAATTCATTGGGCAAATCATGGTTAGTGTGAGACTGATGTTGAGGGGGCAAATTGACCAAATTAGCGCTGAAGCAAGGCTTCAAGAACCTGTGGTTTTGGCTCTTCTTGAGCACCACATTTCTGCAGGTCTTTCGCGGTTCACTTGTCGATGCGATCATCTTCGGCTCGGGCACACTCATGGTGTTTCTCAGCGCAGCCAACTTGCTTAATCACGTTCACCTCACCAAGCCGCATACCAATAAATATGCGATTTACACGACCGTGTTTGTGATCGTTGTCGCGCTGGCCCTGGTGCCTCGGCACACTCCCCTGCAGGCAATAATCGTGCTGGCAATCTTGCCACTGGCTTTGCGCTTCGCTTGGTATAGCGACCGAGGTCCAAAAGATAAACCGGATGACCGCATGAAACGCTCAAGAATGGCCTGGGCTGCCGGTGGCGTTGGCTTGTTGCTCTGGGAGTTCGCGGCGAACATCTTTGGTCAGCTAGATGGCAGCCTGCACTCGTTTCCGACAATCTCGGTTTTGATTGATCCGATTCTCGACAATATATTCGGCCAAGCGATTTTTGTAATTCTTTGGCTGCTGATTGGAATCACCTTCTTGAGAATTTGGAAAAAACCATGATTGCGCAGTTAGACCACGCGATCACATTCACAATCACGGTTGCCGGTTATGCGTCATTCGTCGTTTTCGGTTTGGTCTTCTGGCTGGTAACCCGTCGCAAGGGTTCAAGCGTTGCTGGCGTTGGGCCAATGA
>CANGGA010000069.1 GCA_947453285.1 Microbacteriaceae bacterium
CTTTCGTGCCGCGATCGTCTGGCCGACCCATCCGTGGTTAAGGCTATCGCCTGACCGCGTTCGTGAACAGGGCTTCCCTGCTAAAGATGAGCTGTGTAGTTAGCTGTGACCACTTCTGCGGCCTGGTCTCCCCAGACACGGATTATGGTCACCGAGCAAGGTGCAATCTGCGGACGCCAGTATGCGGCAGTGCCGCCATCGAACGCCCAGCGCAAAAAGCCACGGATTGGCATCACGTGAGCAACGACGACAACGGTCTTGCCGGCGTGCTGTTCTGTGATCTGCTGGCGAGCGAGCTGCAGTCGTTTATCGAAAATCTCGAGCGACTCACCATTTGGTGGCGAGACATTCCATGATCCTCGCCAAGCTTCCCAGGCTGCCTCATCGCTCGCTTTAGCCTCGTCATTGGTGAGGCCATCCCAATCGCCAAAGCCAATCTCGCGAAGATTTTCGTTCTCGAAACTTTTCAATCCGAAGGCTTCTGCAATTGTTGCTGCCGTCTGCTTGGTTCGAACCATTGGCGAAGAAACTACAGCCGAGACCGGCGCGATTCTTTGCCACGGACCAGTGGTGCCAATCTGCTTAAGAACTTGGGCAACGGCTCGCGCGTCTGCAAAACCGGCCTCGCTTAACTCTGGGTCGTCGCCGTCGCCACCCGAAATTTTGCGAGCCTCGGTTAGAGCGGTGCGACCGTGACGAACGAGAACGATTGTGGTCAGAGGCTCGGTGACGTTGCCAGGGGCGCGAACCGAACTCGGCGAGGTCTCATTGAACTCGGTTACCGAAGCCGATAAACGATTCGGCGTTCCAGGCTCAACGTCTACCCCACTTGCTTCCGAGTCGGCGAGGTCATCCATGGCCTTGTTTGCGAGTGCGTCTGCCCTGAAGTTCTTCTCTCGCGGAATCCACTGCCAAGAAACCTTCTTGCCGCGCACCAGCTCTTGCACCTGCTGGCCGAGTGAAATCATGTCTGGGTGCTTGATCTTCCAGCCGCCCGACATCTGCTCGATCACGAGTTTGCTGTCCATGCGAACAGAAATCTCGGCAGAATCGTCGATGTCGATTGCCGCCTGCAGGCCAGCTATTAGGGCGATGTACTCTGCCACGTTGTTTGTGGCAACACCAACGTAACGAGCTATCTCACGAATCACCTGGCCGGTTTCGGCCTCGATAACCACAGCGCCCGAACCGGCAGTGCCCGGATTGCCGCGAGAGCCGCCATCGGCTTCGATAATCAAGACCCTTGCCATTAGCGAACCAGAATCGCGCCACACTCGCCACAATGGGCAAGTTCGTCTACCGGAGTGTTTTTTATTGCGTCGATTGAATCGCCACTTAGAGTCATGCCGCAGGCATCGCAAATCAGGCCGTCGAGCCTGCCGACACCGATTGATTTAGCAAAGAGTTTCTCGTAGTGCTCGGCAAGTTCTGCAGACAGTTGGCCAAGACCGCGTGCCCTATCTTCGCGAAGCAGTTGCTGACCCGAATTCAACTTTGCCAGGCCAGATGTTTGCTCATCTTCCAGAACAGTCAGCCGCTTCTGAAGCCCATCGCGCTCGTTCTGCACCGCAGCCAATTCGCGGTTGAGTTCATCCTGTCGCTCTAATAGAACGATTTCGGCCTCCTCGAGCTCGCCCTTGCGTTTCTGCAACGACTGAAGTTCGCTTTGAATGCCTTGGATGTCTTTTTGGTTGCTGCTCTGCTGAAGTCGCGCTTGGTCTCTTTCGATGCGACCCTCAACCAAATTGAGGTCAACTTCTGCCCTGCCCAATTCGAGCGAGAGCTCATCAAGGCGGTTGCGAACAGCCAACAAAGATTCCGAATTTACGAGCAACTGCTGTCTGGCAGCCTGCACGGCTGCTGCCTCGTTGATCTCGTTAATTAGCTTCTGATTGCGACGAAGTTGAAGGTCAATTCGACTTAGGTCAAGCAGAGTTTCTTGCTGTTGTGAGTTGGCCTTCATCGCTTCTTTCGAGTCGCTATTGAGTTACCGCGAAATCCCACGGATCTGTGCGCAGGTCGCTAACTACAAACTTAACATCTGGCAACGCGTTACCGAGTTGATTTGCGGCTTGACCGAGCCAAAGCGATTCGGCGGCCCAGTGCGAAATGTCGATAAGAGCGAACTCTCGCCCCTCGGCCCTTGCCCTTTCGAGGGCATCCTGAGTCGGGTGATGACGAAGGTCTGATGTCACGTAGACATCTGCATTGGCTTCGATGGCACTTGCGATGAACGAGTCACCTGCACCGCCGCAGAGAGCAATGCGAGAAACCGTTTGGTTTGCATCGCCGGCAACACGCACACCCCCAGCTGTCGCCGAGAGCACACCAGCCACTGAGCGGGCAAAATCGAGCAACTTCACAGGCTGAGCCAACGAACCGATGCGTCCATGCCCAACGGTATTGCTAGAGGTAGGCACGAGCGGGGTTATCGACTGCAGCCCGAGCGCTTCGGCCAAAACGGCAGAAACGCCACCTTCCACTACGTCGGCATTGGTATGCGCAGAAAACAGAGCGATATTGTTTCTGATAGCGGCGGCAAGAACTGAGCCCTTTGCCGATTGCTCGGTCAATTCATAAATTCCGCGAAGCAAAAATGGATGATGCGAAATGATCAGGTCGATGCCAGCCTCGGCGGCATCCTGGATAATTTCAGCCGTTACATCGACTGTCATCAGGACGGTTCGAACGTTTGAATTTTGCGAACCGCAGATTAAGCCGGGGCGATCCCATTCGTCAGCGCCCGAGCTTGGCCAAAGAGTCTCAGCGACAGCGAGAACCTCCGCGACTTTTGTCACTAGATTCCTTCAGACAACTCGACGTCGTCTAGATCGTTTCTGCGTGCCTCAATCTTTAGAACTTCGGCTTCTTGTGAGGCAATGCGCTTGCGCCCAAACAGAATCGGAAAGACAGATGCGAAACCAAGAGCGATTAGCGCGCCGATTTGAGTTGCAGACCAATCGGCTGCGCCTACTGCAGTGGCGATGTAACCTAACCATTCGAAGCCAGCTACAGAAGATGAAACGAACCCTAGGCCGAGCGCAACTGAAACTACAAACGCCGACAGGTTTATCCAGTTTGCTGCGCGGTAGAAACCGTAGTCGCGAGTCAAGCTCACTTCGTGATATGCAATGCGACGCAGGGCAACATCAGAAACAAAAATGCCAGCCCAAGCAAAAACTAGAACGGAACCGATTGCAACAACCGGAGTGAAAACACTGGCCCAAGAGTTAGCCAACGAAATCACAGCAATTGAACTTGCCAACGCAAGAACCAGAACAATTGGTTGACTGATGTAGCGACGAAGCTTTAGAGAGATTGCAGCGAGGCTAACGCTCGATGAGTAGAGCCAGTTTGCCGCCCACGCCAAGAGCGTAAGAACAGAACTGATCAACATGAGCGAAGCGAGCCAGTCTGGCACCATGTTCAAGACTGCACCAAGTGGGTTCGTGAGAGCAGCAGTGCGAAGTGCGCCGCTTAGTGAACCGGTGAGCAAAATTGCGAAGGTCGCAATTAAGAACGGGAAGACGCCGGCAGCCAACGAAACAAAAAGAACTACGCGCTTGCCCGGTTCACCCATTGCAATCTTGCGAGTGAAGTCTGCAACCGAGTTAACCCAGAGCGCACCAAAGGTTGACACGACTGCAACAACCAAAGAAACCAGAGCAAGCCAGTTGCCCGAGAATGTGAACGACTGATCGTTTAGTTGAATGCTGCCTGCGGTGAAGCTCGTGAAAAGAACCACTGCTAGGGCTGCAAACGAAGAGATTGATAGTTGGGCCCAATAGAGAACCTTGCCGCCGAGAAGAGCCAAGACGCTGCCCAAAACCAATAGAACAGAGGCCAACACTGCCATCCCAGGGATTTCAAAACCAGAAGTTGCGATGGCTACTTGGCCAAACTCAGGCAACCCAACAACGTTGTCGTTAAACATGCCGAGAAGGCCGACCACCAAAACAGAACCAATTGCGATCTTTGCAATCACCTGAGCGATTGCGGGAACGATGTTTGCGGTTACGCCGAATGCGGCACGAGACAAGAAGAGCGTTGAAAGACCGCTGCGCTTTCCGCCGATTGCAACAACAGAAATAAGCAGTGCAGAAATGCCAAAGCCAACGGCGATTGCGGCAATTCGATCGATTGCGCTGAGCTCAAAATTGAGTGAAAGGTATGCAAGCAGAATCGGAGCGATACCGACGGTGAGGCTCGACCACACAAACAATTGTGAGAAAGGCTTTGCGCGACGCTCGATGGTTGAAACCGCCCTCGACTGTGAAACACTCTTTGGTTCTCGTGCGAATCCAAGCTCTCCGTCAGTCAAAAGCACATCGAAATTTTCGTCATCGAATTCCTCGGTTGCTGCTTGCTCGGCTGATTCGATGATGTCGAAACTTCCGGTTGCAAAATCGCTTGCGCGAACAGGTTCAGGTTCTGAAACTTCTTCGACTGCTAGCTCAGTTGCAGCTAACTCTGTCGCAGCAATTTCTGCCGCACGAAGTTCTGCTTCAAGTTCTGCGGCAGCAAGTGCCTCTGCCGCTGCCTGCTCTGCCGCTTCGAGTTCGGCGCGAATAAGTTCTTCTCGCTGCAATTCTGCAAACTGTTCTTCTTCTAGGCGTTGCTTCTCTTCGAGTCGTTGCGCTTCAGCCTCGGCTTCGAGACGCTCTCGTTCAGCGGTGGCCTCTGCCTCGAGTCGGTGCTGTTCGGCAAGCTCTTCTGCGTGAATGCGTTCTTGTTCGAGACGCTGCTCTTCGGCGATGCGCAATTCTTCTGCTAGTTGTTGTGCTGCAAGTGCATCGGCCTCAGCCTTCGCGGCCGCGATTGCCTCTTCGCGACGCAACTCAGCTTCAATCGCAGCTTCAGCAACTGCAGCGGCGACCGCAGCCTCAATTTCACGAGCGGCCTCTTCTTCGGCCTTGGCCTTGGCATCGGCAACTGCCTGTTGCTTCGCGGCTTCAATTGCGTCCTGGCGGTCATCCCAGTCTGGAACCATCGACTTCCATGAGTCTTCAGTGATTTCGCTCGGAGCTGCTTCGACATGTTCGTTTGCGATCGAAGAGTTTTTTCTGCGAGCAAGACTAATTGCCGCTTTTGCTTCGGCACTGCCGTCGGCTTCCATTTCGCGAACCCAGCGCACGTAGTTCTCGGCGTCTTGTGAACGAAGCTGCGATTGCTCTTCGAGCAGGGCCATAGCACCCAGGGCGCCATCTGAACCCTGGCTGGCTAGTTCGAGCGCAGCCGCCAAATCGGCATCGTTCAGGGCAAGCCGCTGA
>CANGGA010000070.1 GCA_947453285.1 Microbacteriaceae bacterium
ACCAGTTGCGAACGATTTGCTTGTCGAATGAGTCTTTGCGCTCGCCCTGCTGCCAAGCCGTCTTTGACCAGAATCGACTCGAGTCTGGGGTGAGCACTTCGTCGCCGAGTGTTGTCACGCCAGTTGCCGGATCGATTCCGAATTCGAACTTGGTGTCGGCAAGAATCAGGCCAGCCTTCTCGGCCAACTCGCTCGCGCGCTTGAAAATAGCGATGCTGAGATCGCGCAGTTCGGCAGCGTGTTTAGCTCCAACAAGTTCAACGGTGCGCTCGAACGAAATGTTTTCATCATGCTCGCCGAGTTCTGCTTTGAATGCTGGCGTGAAAATTGGCTCAGGCAAACGCGCGCCGAAGGTCAAACCCTCAGGTAACTTCACGCCGCAGATTTCACCCGTTGCCTGGTATTCCTTCCAACCAGATCCGCTGATGTAACCGCGAACCACACATTCGATTGGAAACATTTCGAGTTTCTTTGCAACGGTTGCGCGACCGACAACTTCTGCCGGAACTTCAACTTCGTGCGAAACGTGGTTGGCAACATCGAGACGATCGAACCACCAGTTCGTCAAAGTGGTGAGGTGTTTTCCCTTGTTAGGAATCTCTGGTTCAAGAACGTGATCGAACGCAGAAACTCGATCACTCGCAACAACCAGAATCAAGTGCGAAAGGTTTGGGTCTTCGCTTTCATAGAGGTCACGAACTTTTCCGCTGTAGACGTGACGCCAGTTGTGAATTGCAATTGCCATTAGTTTGCAACCTTTGCCGCGATGTCTTTGCGATAGTGCGAACCCTCGAGCTCGATTTTCGAAATGTTTGCATAAGCAAGGTCACGAGCGGTTTTGAAATCTCTTGCACTGGCAACCACGCTCAGCACGCGACCACCGGTTGCGAGCAAATCGTCGCCACGAAGTTGGGTCGCAGCATGGCACACGTGTACGCTCTCGTCTTCGGTCAAACCGGTAATTTCGCGATCAGGCGCCGAGGTGTCTGGGTAACCCTCACTCGCAAGCACAACTGTGATTGCAACTTCGTTGCTGAACTGGGCGCTCGGCCCATCGGCTAGGTGCCCGGTTGCCGCCCGATAGAGCAGCGGGGCAAGCGGTGTGATTAGACGGCGAAGCACAACCTGGGTTTCTGGGTCGCCGAAGCGGGCATTGAATTCGATCACACGGATGCCGCGCTTGGTCACGATTAGCCCGCAGTAGAGCAGGCCGACGAATGGTTCGCCTAGTCTGGCTAGCTCGTCAACGGTAGGTTGTGCAACAGTGCGCTCGACCTCTTCGATGAAACCATCGGGCAACCAAGGCAGCGGGCTATAGGCACCCATGCCGCCGGTGTTCGGGCCTTCGTCGTTGTCGTAGGCGCGCTTGAAGTCTTGTGCCGGGCTAAGTGGCAAAACGGTCTTGCCATCGCTCAAGAAGAAGAGCGAAACTTCTTCGCCCTCGAGAAATTCTTCGACCAGAATTCCCATGTCGATGAATTTTTCTGCGTGTGCAATTGCTGCTGCGCGGTCACTCGTGACGATTACGCCTTTGCCTGCAGCCAGGCCATCTGCCTTCACAACATAAGGAGCACCGAATTCGTTTAGTGCGTTTTCAACTTCGTCGAGAGTCGAACATTCTCGAGCCATGCCGGTTGGAACGTCGGCTGCGGCCATTACTTCTTTTGCAAAACTCTTGCTGCCTTCGAGCGCGGCAGCTTTTTGCGAAGGGCCAAACACCGCGATGCCTTCGCTTCGAAGTGCATCGCTAACGCCAGCAACGAGCGGAGCCTCTGGCCCGATGATTGCGAGTTCGATATTGTGCTGAAGCGCAAACTTGACTACGGCAAGCGGGTCATTCGCATTTAGTGAAGGTTCGATGTGTGCGTCTTTAGCGATGCCGGCGTTGCCGGGGGCGACGATGATGTCGGTCGAAGAAGTGCCGGTTCGAATCAACGCTTTGGTAATTGCGTGTTCGCGGGCACCGCCACCCAAAACCAAGATCTTCATTCGTCAAGTTTAGGCGCGAAGCTCATCCCGTTTTGAAACTGAAAGGTAAACCACAGAGCCCAAGATGCCAACCAAAAAGATGATGCTGGTCACCGTCGTACCAAGGCCGAGTCCACCGATTTTGTTTGGCTGAGAAAGCAAATCTCCGAGCGAGGCACCGAGCGGACGAGTCAAGATGTATGCAATCCAGAACGCAGTGACCTCGCTGATCAATTTGCGACGCCAGAGAATTACAACAATTGCGATTGCTGCCGCGAAAATCACAAGCGATAGTGCATAGCCAAGATTGAATGACTCGGCGAGCTGGTCGCCTGCAGAGGTGCCAAGCGCGAAGGTGAGCAGAATCGCCAACCAATAGAAGGCCTCGCGCTTTGGTGTTGTGATGCTCTTCATGGCCAGAGTCTTTTCGCTTCTGTGCCAAATCAAGAAGGTCACGATGAGCAAGGCCCCAAATGCAGCCGTAGTCACCCAGAGCTCAACGCCAAGGCCGTCGTGCAGGTTGTCGGTAATCAGGGTGCCGGCGACGCTGATGAACACGATGGTTGTCCAATAAATCACCGGGATGTAGCGACGAACCGCAAATTGAATTACAAGAAGCATAGCCAAGACCGCGCCCATTATTGCCGAAACGATTTGCAGACCCTGGGCATCGGTTAACTTGTAGCCATCGACCACGAAGCCGTTGATGAAATCTGCGAAAGTCTCACCGACCGTAGTTGCAAAAATCTTGATGATCCAAAAGATCGCGGTGATGGCAGGAACTTTGGCGAGGTGTCGCTTTGCGCTGGCTGAAGTCATGCTGCGAGTCTGCTGGCCGAAACTGAGATTTGCCTGAACCGCCGAGCCGGCAGTCATACTTGTCTGGTGCGCAGAAAAATCAAAGAACAGGATGGCCGCCTCGCCATCGATGCGGTCTTAGCCGCAGACGCGTCACAACTGGCCACAGCAGTGCGTTACCTGCTCGAAGAGCTGGGCACGCGGGCAGAAGGCAACACCGTCGAGGTTCGGGTTCCACCATTTGGTGCGGTGCAGTGCGTCGAAGGGCCAAGGCACACCAGGGGCACCCCACCGAACGTAATAGAGATGTCGCCAGAGACCTGGTTCGCGCTCGCAGTCGGGCAGATCAGCTGGGATGCCGCGGTCGCATCTGGCTCGATTCACGCTTCGGGCACCCGTGCCGAAATAAAAGACCACCTGCCACTGGTTTAATGAACACGTGGCTAAATCAACCGAAAAGACAAGCAAGGCGATCGTTGAGATTCGCAAGGCTCCTCGCATCATCCCGTTTGTAGCAACCGGGGCAGTTATTGGCCTCGTGGTTTCGGTGATCACCGTTTTGACAATCAAGGCTCCTGGCAACTTCTTTGGATACGTGCTGGTCTGGGGAACCGCGATTTTTGCAGCCCTCGGGTTGATCGTTTCGGTGGTGCTCGACCAGATATCTCAGGCTCGAGTCAAGCGCCTCGACGCCACTAAAATAGAGCGGTAGCGGCGACAATTTGACCGCTTCGACCGCACTCCAAACGACAGGAAACTGCCCTTGCTAAGAGGCGACGGACGTCTAAATCTCGATCTCGCAGTAAGCGATGACGATGAAAAAGCCCCTAAAGACCAGTGCGGAGTATTCGGAGTCTGGGCACCTGGCGAAGAAGTCGCGAAACTGACCTTCTTTGGTCTCTATTCGCTTCAGCACCGCGGCCAGGAATCAGCCGGAATCGCAACTTCAGACGGCAAGAAAATCTTGGTCTACAAAGACATGGGTCTCGTCTCACAGGTTTTCAACGAAAGCGCACTTGAGTCTTTGGTTGGCCACATCGCAGTTGGCCACAACCGCTATTCAACGACCGGTGCTTCGTCATGGCGCAACGCGCAGCCAACCTTGGGGCGCACAGCTTCGGGCACAATCGCTCTTGCACACAACGGAAACCTAACCAACACCGCCGACCTGCTTGAGATGCTTCAAGAGCTCTATCCAACTCAGGGTGCAAACGAAATCACCGGCGGCAACACAACAGACACCGCCGTGCTAACCGCGCTGATGGCCGGCGACCCTGATCACACTCTTGAATCAACCGCACTCGAATTGCTGCCGAAGGTTAAAGGTGCGTTCTGTCTTGTCTTCATGGATGAGTCAACGCTCTATGCCGCTCGCGACCCACAGGGTGTTCGCCCACTCGTTCTTGGTCGCCTAGAACGCGGATGGGTGGTTGCGTCTGAAACCGCAGCGCTCGATATCGTTGGCGCGAGTTTCGTTCGCGAAGTTGAACCTGGCGAACTTATCGCGATTGACGAAAACGGTTTGCGTTCGACTCGCTTCGCAGAAGTTAAGCGTGCCGGTTGCGTTTTTGAATATGTTTATTTGGCACGACCAGACACATCGATTAACGGCAAAGTTGTTTATGACGCTCGCGTTGAAATGGGTCGCACGCTCGCTCGTGAATATCCGGTTGAAGCAGATCTTGTAATTCCAACTCCAGAATCTGGAACGCCAGCTGCCATCGGTTACTCGCAAGAGTCGGGCATCCCGTTTGGTCACGGTCTCGTGAAGAACGCCTATGTTGGTCGCACATTCATTCAGCCATCTCAAACTATTCGCCAGCGCGGAATTCGTTTGAAGTTGAACCCGCTTAAAGAAGTAATTCGCGGCAAGCGCATCATCGTGATTGACGACTCGATTGTTCGAGGCAACACTCAGCGCGCGCTCGTGCAAATGCTGCGCGAAGCTGGCGCCGCCGAGATTCACGTGCGCATTTCATCGCCGCCAATTACCTGGCCTTGTTTCTATGGCATCGACTTCGCAACCCGCGCAGAGTTGATTGCAACCGGCCTAGGTGTCGAAGATGTGCGAGCCTCAATCGGTGCAGACACCCTTGGCTACCTTTCAAAAGACGGCATGGTTGCCGCGACAGACCAGCCAGAGAGCACCCTCTGCACCGCATGTTTCACGGGCAAATACCCAATTGAGTTGCCCACTCTAGATCGACTTGGCAAGAACCTGCTCGAGCGCGCCGAGGAGTCGGCATCTTGAACGACGCATACGCAGCTGCCGGAGTAGACACTCACGCTGGTGACCTAGCGGTCGAGCTTATGAAGCGCGCGGTAGGAGCAACTCACAACGACCTAGTTGTCGGTGGCCTCGGCGGTTTTGCCGGAATGATGGATGTCTCATTCATCAAGAACTACCAGCAACCGCTGCTCGCAACTTCGACCGATGGTGTTGGCACCAAGGTTGCCATCGCTCAGATCATCGACAAGCACGACACCATCGGGCAAGAC
>CANGGA010000071.1 GCA_947453285.1 Microbacteriaceae bacterium
ACGAGGAAGCGCATGCAAAATCCAATCCGACTAAACTTGGGTGAGGCTAAATGCCTGTGGATAAGTCTACCGAAGTGGCTAGGAGCCCTGTTTTGAGCGGTGAAGAGACCGAATTCCCTGTAGTTATGAGGGGTTACGAGCGCGAATCTGTCGATGACGCGCTGCGTGACCTGCGCCGCGAACTCTTGCAACTCAGCGCTCAGAATGCCCAGTTGGCCAACGAACTTCGCGAAACCTCAAACCGCCTAATTGCCGCAGAAAGCCAACTTGGCGAAGTTGGCGAACCAAGCTATGCCGGCGTCGGCGCGAAGGCCGCACTCATTCTCTCGACCTCAGAAGAGCAAGCCAAGCGCTTGGTGCTCGATGCCGAAACCGAAGCGAGCTTGACTCGCAAGAACTTGCACGAAGAACTCGAAGCCCAACGCAACGAAGCAAAGGGTTATTACGATGCCCTCGTAGCCGAGGCTCAGCGCCGCGCAGATCGAATCATCAATGCAGCCACCGTCGAATATGACCAGGCAATCGCTGACGCAAAGTCAAAGGGTGCCGAAATCGTTGACGAGGCGATTCGCGAGGCCGGTTCTATCCGTGGCTCGATTGCAACAGAGGTAGCCAAGTTGCGAGCGACTGCAAAGCGCGAGACCGAAGCTCTTCGCGCGAAGGTAGACCGAGACATCGCCGAAAAGAAACTAATCGCCAACCGCGATATCAATTCTTCAATCGACTACAACCGCGCGCTCTCGATTATTACCGAGCAGGCTCGCATCGATCTAGAGCTTGAGCTAACCGCTCGCCGTGCAGAAGCAGAGCAAACCTACCTTCGCAAGCACCAAGAGGCAGTCGCGGCTACTCAGCGTTACCTCGACGATGCAAACTCACAGTTGAGCACTGCAATTACCCGCGCGAACGCGGCACGCCTAGAAGCCGAAACCCTTGAGGCCGCAGCACGTGCAATCAACAAGAAGTCAACCGACGAAACTCGACTAAAGGTTGACGCCATGGTTGCCGCCGCAGAGGCAGAGTCACGCAACATCGTGAGCGACGCCCAGTCTCGCGCTAACGCCGAGATTCGTGAGGCCGAAAATAAACTTCGTCGCCTCGAGGTCGAGCGAGATGCGGTTTCTCAATATGTGCAAAACCTAAAGTCGGTCTTCGAGCGTCTTCAGGCTAATCTGAACATCAGTTAGCAATTCGAAAGGCCAACATGAGCAGCCCAACCAAAATCACCAACCCATTTCAAGTTGGCCTGCTCGGCGGCCTCGGTGTTCTCACCGCACTGGTTATCGGCAGCATGGTTGCCACAATCGCAAACATCATCACCTACGTCTTCGCAGCGATTTTTATCGCACTCGGGCTAGACCCGGTAGTCAACTTCTTAGAGCGACGCAAGTTCAAGCGCCCTCTGGCCATTACGACAGTGGTTGTGATCTTTTTTGGCATCGTCGGCGGCCTAATCTGGGCGGTAACCCCAAGCCTGGTGCGGCAGACAGCCCACTTCATTCAGCAGGCACCGGTATTGCTAAGTGGAATCAGCCACATTGACTGGGTCATAAAGCTCGACGACCAGTTCGGCGGAGCAATCAGCACAGCCCTCACATCGACCGGCAGTTTCTTGGGCGACTCAAAGAACTGGCCAAGCATGCTTGGCGGCGTGGTCAAGGTTGGCCTAAGCATTTTTAACGGCTTCTTCGCCGGACTGACTATCGTCATCTTGTCGATCTACTTCATGGCATCGCTCGATTCGTTCAAGGAGTGGATTTACAAGTTGGTTCGCGCCCGCAGTCGCGAGAACTTCATAAGCATCAGCGAGCAGATCTCTAACTCAGTTGGTCGCTACGTGATGGGTCAAGTAACAATTGCCTCGATTAACGCGACATTGGCATTCATAATGATGTCTATTGCCCAGATTCCGTTTCCGTTGCTTTTTGCCTTTATCGCATTCGTTCTTGCGCTAATTCCACTGGTCGGTTCAATAACCGGTGCAGTCATCGTCAGCCTCGTCGCACTTTCGGTTTCTCCGGTCACGGCAATTGCAGTGGCAATTTATTACGTGTTCTATATGCAGGTTGAGGCCTATGTAATTAGCCCGCGCGTAATGCGAAAGGCAGTCGATGTGCCAGGGGCCGTCGTGGTTGTAGGCGCACTCGCCGGCGGAGCATTGCTTGGAGTTCTAGGTGCTCTGGTTGCGATTCCGGTAGCGGCATCAATCATCTTGATTATTCGCCAGGTCTGGATGCCTCGGCAAGACGCCGAGATTTAACTAATCGACCGAATAGGTCTCTGGCAACGGATAGCGGCCCGGGTTAACCACTTTCACGATTTCATCTAGCACACGCTTGGTTGCGGCCTCACCAACCCATAGGTGCTTAGCACCATCGATTGCGATCAATTCGATATTCGGAATCAGCGAAAATCTTTCAGCCGCGGCGGCAGGTGTTAAGTAATCGTCAAACTCCGGCACAAGCGCAACTAGTCGCTTTTCGCTCTGCGCCCAGCGCGCTAACTCTTCGTCTGAAGTTCTGTGAAGTGGCGGCGAAAGCAAAATTGCACCGAGCACCGGTTCGTCAATCGCGTACTTGAGTGCAAGCTCGGTGCCGAAACTCCAACCAACGACCCAGAGGTTCGGCAGCTTGCGGTCGATGGCAAACTGCACCGCCGCCCGAACGTCGGCAGACTCGGCAACGCCGTGGCCGAACTCCCCCTCGCTCTTGCCGTGTGGAGACTCTGTGCCACGAGTATTGAAACGCAAAATTGCGAGATCAGCCATAGCCGGCAAACGATTGGCGGCCTTGCGATAGATGTGGCTATCCATGAAACCGCCATGGGTCGGCAGCGGGTGAAGCATGATCAGAGTGGCAACGGGTTGACGGTCGACCGGCATCGCTAATTCGGCAACGAGTTTTAGACCGTCGTCGGTAACCAGAGTGACTGCTTCGCGTTTGCTAGGCAATTCGACAGAAGAACGAACGTCAATGACTTCGCTCATAGCAATTTTCCCTGAAACGATTTCCAGCACGCGTTGTGAAAGTGACGACGGGTCGACACGTCGCGGTGGGCATCCCAGGCAACGGTATGCGCGATGCCCTTTGTGATGTTCAGATGGCAGTGCGGGCAAACCCAGATTTTGTCATCATCGGCTCGAGCGCCGGTTGTGGTTTGAACGTTGTACTCGACACCGTTTTTGATTTCGGTTCGCTTAATGCCGGAGCGAACGGCATCGAGATTTAGCTCGGGAGTATCATCTGACTGACCGCGTTTGCGTTTCGGTCGATTGCTGCGTGGCACTAGTACCAACCGAACTTATTCGAGTGGGCCAGAGCTCCACAGGCCGAGCCGTAACGACCCTTGATGTACTTGAGACCCCAGTTGATCTGCGTCTGCGGGTTGGTCATCCAGTCGGCGCCTTCAGAGACCATCTTCGTGCCAGGCAGAGCCTGTGGAATTCCATAGGCACCCGAGCTGCGGTTGGTCGCGTTTACGCGCCAGTTCGACTCGCGCTCCCAAAGAGTTACCAAACACGAGTATTGGTCTGACTCCCAACCCATGCCGAGCAGAGTCTTGAGCGCAAATTCTTTTGAAGTTCCAGGCGATGGCAAATCTGCATTCTCGACGAACAGCGGCTTCACGTCGCCTTGGGTAACGATGTTGAAACCACCGCGAGCGAAGCTAATGGTCTGGGTGTCGGCAAGGCCGTAAGTTTGGGCTGGGTCATTAGAACTTGGGTCATAGACCGACATGGTGTCTGCTGAGGCGATTGTGCCCGAGTATGGGTCAACTACTGAAACGAGAGCGAAGGCGGTCACAGCCGCGAAGCCCCAGCCGGCC
Source organism: Microbacteriaceae bacterium (assembly GCA_947453285.1). GTDB lineage: Bacteria > Actinomycetota > Actinomycetes > Actinomycetales > Microbacteriaceae > Rhodoluna. The sequence continues at coordinate 3,826 of CANGGA010000071.1, forward strand.
CGAACGGTCTTGCGGGCTAGGTGCGGAAGCACTCCGCTGTGGGCGTCGGCCCAAAAAGCATGCAGCTTCGGAAAGGTGCGGGCGACGAGCGTTGCGCGCTCAACAGCGTGTCTGCCCATAATTACCTCGCGAAATGCCTAAAACATCAGTCTAACCGCCGAAAAATCGACCCGCCAGAGCGGTTTAGTAGCTTGGCAGCTTGAAACCCGCGCAGGTGTTGAGCACAGACGACATTGCCGCCTTCTCTGCGCTTGTGATCCAGAGGCGATATTTGGTCTTTACGGCAATCTGCCTTGCCACATAGGCACAGCGATAGGCCCGATTTGGTGGCAGCCACGCGGCCGCGTCTGAATCGCTTTTCGACTCATTGGTTGGCCCATCAACCGCCAAGAGGTTCAACGGGTCGTTGTAGAGGTTGTATCGCGAAGTTGCGCTCATGGTCGAAGCGCCGGTCTCCCAGGCGTTTGAAAGCGCAACCACGTGATCAATCTGAACCGCGAGCGAAGTCTTTATCCCACGCACAAACTTGATGATTTTGCCGGTGTATGGGTCTTTCAGCGTGCCGGTGGCAACCAGACAACTGGCTCCAGATCGCCAAGTCACGTTGGTCAAATCACGCTTCAAAATGTAGTTTCGAGTGTCGCAGTTGCCGATGTCGCCCCAACCATCGCTAAACGCCGAGCGTGCATAACCGGCATGAGACGACCATGGCTTCACCTTGAGCTTTGAAAGCGCACTGACTGCGGTTACTGAATCATGGATGCGAACAGTTGCGCTGGCCGACGCAAGAGCGACCGAACCAAAAAGAAGCAGGCTAGCTAGAACGCTCGATGTGAAGAATCTGAATGACGCGGTCGATGAAGGCGTCAACCTGGTTTTCTGCATAGCCACCCCTCTGTGCCGAGAAAACGATTCGACGAACCTCTGCCATGGTCAGAGCCTCGCCATTAACTAAGTGCTCAACAATCAGATTGCACAACTTGTCGACCTGTTTGCGGCTATAACCGCGTGCCGGCCAGGCCGCCTTGTCGAATCGTTTGTTCTTTGGGCGATCGGTTCGACCGCGAACGATATCTGTAATTCGCTCAAGTTGGTCGCTGATGGCAAAGTCTCCGCGGGTCTCGCGCTTGCGCGAAATTTCACGATCTGCAAGCGCGTCTTCGATTCGGTCGAGTGCGGCATCGACCTTGGCAACTTCGTAACCGCCGCGAACTAAATCAAACTCGGTTTCGCGAATGCGCTCGGCACCAAGCAGGTGCCCCTCCGGGTGGTCATATTGCTGACGGGCCATCGACACGAATGCGTCGACCTG
>CANGGA010000072.1 GCA_947453285.1 Microbacteriaceae bacterium
CCGCATGCGCAGGCAGCGCGAAGTCGAAAACGCGGTGTTGAAACAGATGGACCCAGCCAACGTGCTCTCGCATTTTCAGGCGATCGCCGGTGCCGGAGAAAAACTCGTGAAGACCGATATTCCGTCAACCATGCTTTCGACCTACGTCGACCTAGCTTTCAAGGCGAAGAAATATGGAATCAAGTCGCTCGAGCTTGTGCCACCGTTCGTCAACGAAATTCACCCAGACTTTGCGGCAATCAGAGCCAAAATCAAGACGCTGCTCGCAGCTAACGGCTCAAACTAACCCCTCGGCTAAACTTCTAAATAGCCCAAACGGGCAATCTAGTGCCACAGGAGGCGTCATGTCGGTTGCCGATTACGCCAAGCAAAACGGCCTCAAGAAGGTTGGCGCTCGCGAACCGCTTCTCGAATATGTAAGGCACGCCTGGCAACGCCGAGACTTCGCCTATGTCATGGCCCTTTACACAAACCAGGCTCAGAACTCTAAGAACCGTCTCGGCCGCTGGTGGATCGTCTTGCTGCCGACCCTTCAGGCCGCGGTCTACGGGCTAATTTTCGGAGTGCTGCTAGGTGGCTCTCGCCCAGAGAACTTCATTCCTTATCTCTTCACCGGAGTCTTTTTGTTCTCGTTCTTGCAAGGCGCGTTCGCCAACGGTGCGACCTCGGTTACTTCGAACATCGGTTTGGTTCGCTCGCTTAGCTTTCCGAGAATTCTGCTTCCTACCAATGCGGTAATTCAGCAGGTGTTTTCGCTGCTTCCGCAGGTCGGGTTGTTGCTCGTCACGCTGATTGCGTTCAGACAGCCAATCACTGTGAATTGGTTGCTCCTCATTCCAATCTTGTTTTTGATGGTTATTTTTGCCTTCGGGCTTGCAACAATTTCGGCTCGCCTAACCGTGCACGTTCAAGACCTAAACAAGTTGATTCCGTTCATCACCCGAATCGTTTTCTATGTCTCTGGCATCTTTTTCAGCATGGATAAGGTGCTGCACAACTATCCGGTCGCCCTGCAAATCGCGAATCTGAATCCGGTTTATGTTTACATCTCGCTTGCCCGTGGAGCCGTAGTCGAGGGTTACTCGATGAACGCAACCATGTGGATCTCGGCAATCGCGTGGGCCGCTTCGTTTCTAGTAATCGGAGTCTGGTTCTTCTGGAAAGCAGAGGAGCGCTATGGCCGCGAAATCTAAACCAGAGCTGAAGCCGGTCGTGATTGTCGACAACGTAAACGTCGTATACAAGGTTTTCGCAAGCGGTCGTCGAGCTACCCGTGGCGCTGCCGGTGGCGGTCTGTTCTCTCGCAAACTTCAATTGCGCGAAGTGCACGCGGTGAAAAACGTTAGCTTCACAATTTACGAGGGCGAATCTGTCGGCATCATCGGCTCGAATGGCTCTGGCAAGTCAAGCCTGATGACCGCCATCGCCGGACTAAACCCCATCGAGAGCGGCGCAATCTATGCCTCTGCACGACCGATGTTGCTCGGCGTCGGTGCCGTCTTGTTGCCGGCAATCTCGGGGTTGAAGAACATTTTGCTCGGTGGTCTGGCCATGGGCTACAGCCGCAAAGAGATCAACGAGAACGCCGAGGCCATCACCAAGTTTGCCGGCCTCGAGGAGTTCATCGACCTACCAATGAAGACCTATTCGGCCGGAATGTCTGCTCGACTTCGATTCTCGATTGCTGCTTCGCGCGACCACGACATCTTGATCATCGACGAAGCCCTCGCGGTCGGCGACCAGGAGTTTCGCAACCGCTCTGAGGCACGCATGCGCGAAATGCGCGACCGCGCCGGAACGGTTTTCTTGGTTAGCCACAGCATGAAGTCGATTCTCGATACCTGCACTCGCGTCATCTGGATCGAGAAGGGCGAAATGCTCATGGATGGCAAACCTGAGAAAGTCGTCAAGGCTTATAACAAGCACACCGGGTCAACCACGATCGACTAATGGCAAAGACCTCTGGCGTTCGCGCAAAGAAATTTCTTCCTTCGATAACCGTCATCATGCCGGTGCTCAACGAGGAGTCTCACCTCGAGGCTTCGGTGCAGAGCATTCTTTCGCAAAGCTACCCAAGCGGTGTCGAACTGATTCTCGCGCTAGGCCCATCGCACGATGACACAAACCAAATTGCCAAGACACTGGCCAAAAAAGATAAGCGCATCAAGCTGCTAGATAACCCACGCGGATTAACCACGGTCGGTTTGAACGCGGCAATCAAGATTGCCCAGCACGATTACATCGTTCGAATCGACGCACACAGCGAGCCCGCCGAAAACTATTTGCAAGACGGAATTCGCATTTTGCTTGAGCAAGACGCAGACGAACTCGGCGGCATCATGGATGCCAAAGGTCGCAGCGCATTTCAAAAGGCGGTTGCATACGCATACACATCGCGCTGGGGCATTGGCGGCGCGAGCTATCACGTTGGCGGTGTTGCCGGAGAAGCCGAGAGTGCATACCTCGGCATCTTCAAGAAGTCGGCACTCGAGCGAGTCGGCGGTTACGACGAGGCAATCATCCGTGGAGAAGATTGGGATCTCGCGCAGCGCATCAAGAAGACCGGCGGCAAGGTTTGGTTCTCGCCTGAGCTTCGCGTGACCTATTGGCCGCGCGGTCGATTTGGTCGATTGGTGAAACAGTTTTATTCGACCGGCGTTTGGCGCGGCGACCTGACCCGCAGAGACATCGGCGGTGCCTCAAAGCGTTACTTCGCGCCGCCGCTGGTCTTGCTTGGCATCGCGGCTGGCCTCGTCTTGCTTGCCTTTGGGCAACCGCTCGGAATCCTTGCGGCAGCGAGCTATTTGCTCGGCATCGCCTTGGTTGCCGTCTTGGCAAAGGGGCTCAGCCTCAAGTCTCGAGCCGCACTCGTCATCGCACTTGCCACGATGCACATGAGTTGGGGTTGGGGCTTCATCGGCGGCTTCATTCGCGGGGCAGCCGGCACCATCGATCGCTCGAGAGTTAGAAAATAGAGCCATGGCTGACCTGAAGCGCCTGCTCAAGACCTACTCGCCGACACGAATTCTCGGTGCATTGCGTCGTCGTCGCAGCGATTGGCTTCGCAAACTGCAATACCGCCCGCAGTCGGTAACCAAACTTCGCGAAGCCGTCTTGTTTGAAAGCTTTCAGGGCAAGGTAATCGGCGATAACCCGCTCGACATTTATCTTGAACTTCGCGACACCCACCCAGAGCTCGAATTCATCTGGACTGTCGGCCCAAACACCAAGGCGCCCGAGGGTGCTCGCGGAGTGCGTCACGGTTCACGCGAATGGTTGAACGCGATTGCAACCTCGAAGTACCTCGTGAACAACACCAACTTTCCCTGGTACTTTCGCAAGGTCGAAGGTCAGGTCTATTTGCAAACCTGGCACGGCACTCCGCTAAAGCGACTCGGCCGCGACATCGAGAACAACCAACTCACGAAGAGTTACCTCGACACCATGGATCGCGAAGCATCGTTCTGGGACTACCTGATTTCACCTTCGGCATTTTGCACCGAGATTTTTCCTGGAGCATTCAACTACCACGGCGAGATTCTAGAAACCGGATACCCGCGAAACGATCGCCTGACCAAGACCACATCGGTCGAACGGCAGCGCATCCGTGAAAAAATCGGCATCGCCGACCCGAGCACAATCGTGGTCATGTATGCGCCAACCTGGCGCGACTACAACCGAAGCGCAACCGGAAACTGGCAGTCGGTTAATTTCATGGATGAAAACATCGAGTTGCCAGAAGGCTTCAAGATGATTTTTCGCGGGCACACAAACACTCACGCGGTTCACAAAGATTCGGTTGCCGGCCGGGCGATTGACGTAACCATGTATCCAGATGTGACCGAACTCTATTTGGCTGCAGATGTTTTGATCACCGACTTTTCTTCTGTGATGTTCGACTACACGGTCACTGGCAAGCCAGTGCTGTTCTTGGCACCAGACCTCGAGCGATATCGAGCCGAGCGTGGCTTCTACTTCGACTTCGAAAACACCTCACCTGGCCCAATTCTGAAGAGCGATGACGAAATTCTTCAGGCACTCGGCCGCATCGATCAGGTAAGCAAGCTCTATGAGAAGCGCTACCGAGAGTGGCAAAAGAAGTTCAACTCGCTAGAAGACGGCAAGGCGGCAAGCCGCGTGGTAGCTAGGGTCTGGGGCAGTCGATGATTGCGCGCATTCGAAAGCTGCTCGGCTCTGGCTTTGTTCCGACGGCTTATTACCTGGCGATGAGACTGATTTGGTGGCTGCTATTCAAGGTTCGTCAGGTCGATGAAACTCAGCCAAAGGTCACACTCGTCGTGCCGGTATATAACGTTGAAAAGTTCTTGGCCGATTGCCTGCGCAGTGCTCGGGCGCAGAATTACTCGAATTTTGAAATTATTGCTGTGAACGACGGGGCAACCGATCGCTCGGCCGAAATCTTGCAAAACTTTGCTGCCAAGACAGCGAATCTGCGCATCGTCACGCAACACAACCAGGGGCTTGGTGCAGCTCGAAACAGCGGGGTAGCCGCAGCTAGTGCCGACACAAAATATCTGATGTTTCAGGATAGCGATGACCTCTTGCCAGTTGGTGCAATTGCTCGCTTCGTCAAGCAAGCTCGGTCGACCGAAAGCAAACTTGTCGTCGGCAAGGCCGTTTGCTTCTATGGCGTTCGCTACTTTGATCGCACTTCGACTGCACGCTTCTTTAAGAAAAACATTTCGCTGACCGACCTAAACCAAAACCCAGAATTTCTTGGCGACGCCACGAGTTGGAACAAGCTTTATGACTTCGATTTCTGGCGAGAGCACAAGTTTGCTTTTCCGGTTGGTGTTTGGTTCGAAGACATGACGCTGGTATGCACCGCTTATCTGGCAGCCGGCAAATTCGACGTGCTCAAGTCAAAGAGCTATTTCTGGAGAGTGCGTGCCGAGGGCGAGTCAATTTCGAAGCGAACCAAAGAAATCAAGTCGCTGCAAGACCGATTGCTCTCGATTGAACAAATCAACAAGATTCTGAACCGTGCTCTTGAAAAAGGCATCATCGAAAAGCACGTGCTCGATAGCTACCTCGGTCGAGTAATTTCGATGGACCTGCAGCTCTATGCGCCGGCGATTGCCGAGACCGACGATGCGTTTTTCGATGA
>CANGGA010000073.1 GCA_947453285.1 Microbacteriaceae bacterium
AACCAAACGACCGTCACCTACCAGTACAACGGTTCGACCGGCGGTGACTCGGTTGCAAGTGCGGTCTTTTCGACCGGCGGAGCGGCACTCGTATTGCCAACCCCTACCAAGACGGGTTATGCATTTGGTGGCTGGTATTCAGACAGCGGCCTGTCAAGTTATGTTGGCGCTGGCGGTTCTGGATATTCTCCAAATTCAATAGCGACTTCAATCAACCTCTATGCAAAATGGATCGCCAACAACTATTCCGTTACCTACAACTACAACGGTGCAACAGGTGGTGCCGGCACCGCATCGGCCAGCTTTACTTCAGGTGGTTCAGCAATTATTTTGCCTACACCTACCAAAACAGGCTTCGACTTTGTGGGTTGGTTTGCTGAAAATACTTTCAGCACATCGATCGGCTCTGCCGGAGACGCCTATTCACCAGACTCGGTGGCCACCACGTTAGTCGCATTTGCTAAATGGCTAGCCAAGAACTACACGCTTACCTATAACTACAACGGCGCCACCGGGGGCAATTCTGCAGCCACGGCGAACTTTAGTACCGGTGGCTCTGCAATCGTTTTGCCAACACCAACAAAGACTGGCTTCACATTCGACCGTTGGTATTCAGACGCTAACTTCACAACCGTTCTAGGTTCTGCCGGTGCATCAATTTCACCAAACAGCAATGCGACTTCTCTTGATGCATTTGCAAAATGGAACATCGACACATACCTGGTGAACTACGACTACAACAATGCAGATGCAATGGTTTGGGTGGCCTCAGAGAACTTCTCCACCGGCGACACAGCGTTGACATTGCCTGCACCGACTCGCGCGCACTTTCATTTCGATGGCTGGTATGACGCCCTAACTGGCGGCAACCTAGTGGGCTTAGCATCAGCTGCTTTGGTTCCAACCTCAAACAAGAATCTTTATGCACACTGGACCCAGGATTCCCTTTTGGGGCTAGGGTCGAGCAACAAGATTGGCAGCCTCACTGTTTCTAATGGTTTGGGCACGCAATACACCGCAACTGGAAACAGCAACAGCGTGACAGTTGACATGCCAAGCGGCGCTCTGCCTGATGGCACCTCGCTAGACATCTACTTGCTTGCAGATTCTTCGTTCGCGCAATCGCTGATCAGTGGCACACACAATTTCTTGGTCAATCTAGTTGTTTCGTGGCTTGCCACCGATGGCACTGTTCCGACAACGGCAACTGGCAAACCTGTTGTCGTAACAATTAACGATCCTTCAATTAAGGCTGGCGCTGCTGTCTACCAGGTGATGGGCGGCGTTGCGCAACTCGTTGGTTATGCAACTCAAGATGGAACCGCCCAGGTTTCAATCACCGACGACCCCGAGCTTGTTGTTACAGCAACGGTTCCAACGTCACCACTTAGCGCGACCGCAACAGCATCAAACGGTTCGGCAACAATTACTTGGTCGGCGCCACAAAGTTCAGGCGGTGCAGACATTGCTTCTTATCTCGTTACTGCGAGCACCGGCCAGACGTGCACCACCGCAAACTTGACTTGCACCATCACCGGTTTGACTAATGGCACTGCGGTAACTTTCACTGTTCGAGCGTTGAACACAATTGGCACTGGTTCGGCGAGCACCGCAACCGCATCTGTGACGCCGTCGGCACCACAGGTAATTGTTCCCGTCACTCCACCGGTTGTTATTCCACCAGTTACTGTTCCCGTCATTAAAGATTTGGTTTTGCCTCCTTTGACTCCTGGTGCTGTTTCTAGTGGTCAGTTGACTGGTGTTGGTCTTGATCAGTTGCAGGGCCTCACTGTTGGTGGCAAGCCTGCGACAATCACTCCGAATAGTTCAACCTCGGCGACTGTTACGTTGCCAGCGCTCGCTCCTGGTGTTTATGACCTGACTTACACAATGGCTAATGGTCAGACCACTGTTATTGCTGGTGGGTTGACTGTTCCTGCGACTTCGACGTTGCCGGTTGGTGTTGCCACTGTCACTCAAGATGTTGCTGCTTCAACTGTTTCGGTTTCGTTGCCGGTTGATACTTCTTCTGATCCTTCACGTGTTGCTGTTCTTCAGATTTTTGATAAGAACGGCAAGTTGGTTCAGACTCTCACTCAGGTTGCTGGGGCTGATGCCACAAACGCTACCTTTGCTATTCCTGCGAATCTTGCCGGTTACAAGGTGGTTGCTTTCACTCAGAACCAGTTCGGTGTTTCGGCTAATGCGCCTATCGCTGCGGCTTTGGTTCAGGTTCCGGCTCCTACGGTTCGTGCGGCTAATGGCAATGCGGTGGTGGTTGGCGCCCCGGTTGCTCCGGCGGTGAACTTTGCTGCTAACTCGGCTGCTTTGACTAAAGCGGCTGCGGCCTCGATTCAGGCTGCCGCTGCTTACGTCAAGGCCAATGGCGGAAAGCTTGTGATTACGGGTTTCACGAGCCTTTCGAATGTTTCAGCCACTGTTTCGCAGAAGATCGCTACCCAGCGTGCTTTGGCGGTTGCTGTTGCTCTTCGCAAGTTGGGCGTGAATGTTTGGATGAACTACAGCGGTGCGGGTGCCTTTAATAACAAGATTGCCAGCCCGGCTAGCCGTAAGGCAGTCATCAGCTGGGTTCCAGTTCCTTAAGAACTAAGCCTTGTTTTAGAGCTTGAACTGAATCTTTTTGGCATCCATGATTTCACGGATGCGCGCAACCGACGACTTTTGAACCCCGCGCATAGCCTTCAGTTCGGCGAGCGTGATTTTGCGAAGGTCTGAGACTTTGTAAAGCTTGGCATCGACCAAAGCTCGTCGCGCTGGGCCAGAAAGACCTATTTGATACCACTGGTTTTCGAGTGGGTCGTGTTTCATTTCTTAGCTTTTGCGACAGCAGCCCACAGATATGCAGCCGAGAAGCCAAAGCCAACGATTGCATACGCAATCGTGAACCAGGTGAGTGGAACGCCGATAAGAAGTGTGAGCACGCCAAGTGCAAATGCGCTTGCCATCATGACGAAACCGGCAAGTCTAACCGACTCAACAGAACCACGAGTTGAGTGCGAAAACATATTGCCGGAGAGCGCGACCAGGGTGACTCCGGTCATTCGCATCGACCATTCGAGATCAGCTGTCGAGACTAATCCGAGCAATTCGTTGAAGAGTTTGGGTGCGGCCACGAGCGCGATTGCACTCAGGCCAAAAACGATTGAGCCCGCTCGCAGAACTAGGCGAAACCGTCGAGCTGTGTCCTTCGAATTCATTGTCTTGCCTATCTGAGGTATGGGCGAAGTTCGACCTTGCGGTTGCAGGCCTTTGAACCTTGGGTCGCGAGTGACAACGCGGTCTCGTCGTCAGCGGCTTCAATTAGCCAGAAGCCCGAGTAGTGCTCCTCTTGGTTATAGAGAGAACCGGTTGTCACTATCTCAGCGCCGCCTCGGTTGTCGACAACCGTCGCTGCTTTACCGTGGTTGATTCCAGCAGCGGTGATCCAGTGGCCGTTAGTTTCGAGCATCTCGTTGAATGCGTCAATTGCCGCCATTTCGTTGGCAGGGGCCTTTTCGGTTTGGTCGTCAATTACAAAAATGATGTACTTCATCGTTGCGTCCTCGGGGGTAGTCTCTGAACATGAATCTAATCGATGTCCAGATTACTCCCGCGCTAAACGGTGTATTAGCTGTTCCCGAGGGCAATGGTCCGTGGCCAGCAGTGGTGATGGTTCACGAGGTATTTGGCATCGACGATTCAATGCGCGCACAGATAACCCGCCTGGCCTCGGCCGGCTATGTGGTCTTGATGCCGAACCTGTTCAGTCGCGGCGGTGCCCGCAAGTGCCTGACCGCAACCTTCAAGGCGCTTTCGAACGGCGAAGGACAAGCCTTCGAGGACGTCGAATCGGCCAAACAAATGCTCGCCGCGCGATCAGACACAACCAAAAAAGTCGGCGTCATTGGTTTTTGCATGGGTGGCGGTTTTGCGCTTCTGCTCGCCAGCCGAGGCTATGACGCATCGAGCGTGAACTATGGCATGTTGCCAAAAGACTTGGATGCCGTGCTTGCCGGTGCCTGCCCAATCATCGGCAGCTTCGGCGCGAAAGACGGTCAACTAAAAGGCGCAACAGCAAAACTTGAAGTTGCACTTACTAAAGCGAAAGTTGCCCACGACCTAAAGGAATATCCAGAAGCCGGTCACGCATTCATGAACCCGTCGCAGGCCGGTGGCCCATTTTTTGGAACACTATTGCGGGTTAGTGGTGCAAAGCCAAACCCTGAAGCAGCAACTGATGCCTGGAGACGAATCGAGAGTTTCTTCGCCGAACACCTGCACTAAACAATTAGTGCTTGATTAGCTTGCCGACACCGTTGACCGAGTAGTAGCGAATGTAGTCGATCGACATCGATGCACTCTGAATTGTTGGGTCGATGTTTGGTTCGAAGTTTCCGCCGGTTGCCAGGTTGATGATCAAGAAGAATTCTTTGTTGAATACCCACTTGTTAGGTGAAACCGCAGAAGCACTTGCGCTGAAGTATTTGGTGTTGTCGAAATAAAAATCGATTGCGTTAGCTCGCCATTCGATTGCGTAGGTGTGGTAGCCAGCGCTGAGCACGATTGGGTTGTCAAAAACAAAACCCTTTTGGCTTCCATCGCCACCGAAGTAGCCAGGGCCGTGAATGGTGCCATAGGCGCGGTTCGGTTCAGAACCTTTGCCTTCGAGAATGTCGATCTCGCCGCAGTCTGGCCAGGTGTTGCCTGCGTTTAGAGAAGCACCGAGCATCCAGAATGCAGGCCACATGCCCGAGCCTGCCGGCATCTTCATGCGTGCTTCGAGGCGGCCATACATGAAGCCAAGCTTGTCGGCGGTCTTAACCTTTGCGCTGGTGAACTGGCAGTCGTCGCAGTAGTTGAGAATTGGCGAATTGTCTGCGATGCGCTTAGCGGTGAGAACTAGGTTGCCCTTGCCGTCGGTGAAGATGTTCTGAGAACTGGCGGTGTAATACTCTTTCTCGGCGTTGCCCCAACCGAAGCCGTTGCCGAGATCGTGAGTGAAGTATCTCTGGTCGATGCCGACTCGCTTCGTGCCGTTGAACTCCTGAGACCAGAGCAACTTCTTGGTTGCAGCCTGGGCGCTTTGGCTAGGAGCAGACGCC
>CANGGA010000074.1 GCA_947453285.1 Microbacteriaceae bacterium
AGGTTGGCGACCAACCATGCATCGAGAGAGCTATCGTTGCTATCTTCTTTGATCAAGGCATCTTGATCTGCTCGTTCAACGGTGAGTCCGAGATATTCGAGAGCTATGTCATCTAGGCTATAGCCTTTGCGAACCGGGTTCTGCAGGTATGTCATCAGCAGGGCGTCGAATTCAACGCCGCGCAAGTCGAGACCCAATTCGAGCAGCTTGCGAGTGGTGTTCTTGGCGTCAAAAATCGCCTTAGGTGCGCTCGAGACCAACCATTGACCAAGTGCGGCCTTGAGCTCTGCTGTGTCTTTAGGCGCCCAACTGTGTCGAACCGTTTCGGTAGCAAGTCCGATGCTCAGAACCGCAGTTTGGCCAAACTCGATGCTGAGAGAAACAAGGGCCGATTGTTCGGCAATCCATTGCTTAAGCTGCTCGGTTGAAAGCTGCCGGTTCTCTGGAATGTTGAGTTCGGCGAAGACTGACGCAGTAGTTTCTTCGGCAACAGCGACTTCGTTCTCGCTGCCCTTTGGGCTGGTTGACGAAGCCGAGCCCTTCAATCGCAACACGCGTTCGGTTAGCGACTTGAAGTGCAACTTCTTGAAGACTTCGCGAACCTTGTCTTCGTTGACCCCAACAATCTGTAGCTCGTCAAATTTGAAATCGAAATCTAGGTCTCGAATCAAGTGATTAAGTCTGCGGTTGCGCACGGCCAATTGCATGTGTTCGCGAAGACTCTCGCCAACCTTGCCTCCGATTTCGCTTGCCGAATCGAAAATTGCCTGAAGCGAACCAAACTGCTGCAACCATTTCGCCGCGGTCTTAGGGCCAACACCGGGAATGCCTGGCAGATTGTCAGAAGTTTCGCCGACGAGCGCAGCAAGGTCTGGGTACTGCTTGGCGTGCACTGCATACTTTGCGTAAACCGCCTCGTCATCCATGCGGGCAAGGTTCAAAACGCCCTTCACCGGATACAGAATCGTCGTCTCCTCGCGGATGAGCTGAAAAGTATCGCGGTCGCCAGAAACCACGTAGACATTGAAACCTTGGTCGGCTGCCTGATCTGCGAGGCTTGCCAAGATGTCGTCGGCCTCGTAATTGTCGCGGGTGATGTTCTTGATGTTCATCGCGTTTAACGCTTCGCGAAGCAACTCGGTTTGCCCGATGAATTCGGGTGGGGTCTCGCCGCGGGTTCCCTTGTATTCGGGATATTCCTCGGTTCTGAAAGACTCGCGAGATAGGTCAAATGCAACCGCCAAGTGAGTTGGCTTCTCTGCGGCCAAAATGTTCAGCATCATAGAAATGAATCCGTGCACGGCGTTTGTGTGTTGACCGTCTGGAGTTCTAAAACTGTCTGGACTCAGCGCGTAGAAGGCACGAAATGCCAACGAGTGCCCGTCAATTAGCAGAAGAGTAGGCTTGGCATTCATAGGCATAGCCTAAGCGACAGCAAACTTTCAGGAGCGTCATGAGCGATGACATCAAGGCCAGTGCAGCCGCGACCGACCTTCTAATGCAGCGCGGACTCGGCCCACTTGCAGACAAAATGGGAATCAAGCTTCTAGAACTCAGCGCCGAACGAGCAGTAGCCACCATGCCGGTCGAGGGAAACACCCAACCTTTCGGAGTGGTGCATGGCGGTGCCTATGTCGTGCTTGGCGAGAGCCTCGGAAGTTTTGCCGCGAATGTTTGGGCCCAGCCCGAGAAAATGGCTGTCGGCATCGAAGTAAATGCTTCACACAGCCGTTCGGCAACTACCGGAATAGTCACAGCAACCTGCACCGCGTTGAATTTGGGCAAATCGCTAACCATTCATGAGATTGTGGTTACCGACGAGCAGGGTCGCAGGCTGTCAACCATTCGAATTACTAACTTCTTGCGAGACAAGAACTAGTTAGTCTTTTCGTCTTTCTTATCGCCGAGTTGCTCGATTATGGTCACGGCTACCTCATGCATGGTCAACCTTCGATCCATCGACGCCTTTTGAATCCAGCGGAAGGCCTCTGGTTCGGTCAGGTTCATTTTCTCGTTGAGAAGCCCCTTGGCTCGGTCAACTAGCTTTCTGGTTTCGAATCGCTCGGTTAGATCTTGAATCTCGGCTTCGAGGGCTATTAATTGTTGGTGTCTGCTCCAGGCAATTTCAATTGCCGGCAATAGATCATTCGGAGTGAAGGGCTTGACTACGTAGGCCATGGCTCCGGCCTCTGATGCTCTTTCTACCAATTCGCGTTGGCTAAAGGCTGTGAGCAAGACGATAGGAATTCGCAGCGGCTGAATCTGCTCTGCCGCGGTGATGCCATCCATGTTTGGCATCTTGATGTCCATGACGATTAGGTCTGGCTTCTTCTCAGTGGCGAGAGCAACGGCCTCTGCCCCATCGGCGGCCTCGGCGATTACGTCGAAGCCGAATTCCTTCAAGGTTTCAACGATGTCCATGCGAATCAGCGACTCATCCTCGGCTACGAGCACCGTGCGCTTGGCTGCGACATCATTCATGCGCCTAAGCGTATTGGAGTTTCTCTTAGAAACTCAAATGGTCTAAACTATTCAGGTTGCCGGCCGAAGTGGCGAAATGGCAGACGCGGAGCACTCAAAATGCTTTTCCGAAAGGAGTGCGGGTTCAAGTCCCGCCTTCGGCACAAAGAAAAACGCACCCATCACTGGGTGCGTTTTCGTTTAAGGCTGAAGCTAGTTTGGCTCTCCTACGCGGTGCACGCGCAAGGTGTTAGTCGAACCTGGAACGCCTGGTGGAGTTCCGGCAACCATCACAATCTCGTCGCCAACCTTGGCTAGACCCTTAGACAGCAGGGTCTCGTCGACTTGAGCCATCATCTCGTCTGTGTGCTTTACCGGTGCGACGAGCACTGGGTTTGATCCCCAGACCATCGACAGACGGTGGCGAGTGTCATCGTTAGTAGTGAATGCGATGGTTGGCACCGATGAGCGCAGTCTTGAGACTCGTCGAAGCGAATCGCCAGACTCGGTAAACACGCAAACATACTTTGAGCCGAGAAGCTCTGCAATCTCAACCGCTGCGAGCGAAACTGCACCCGAATGGGTGTGCGGGCGGGTGCCAAGATCAGGAATTCGTTCTAGACCGTTTTCTTCTGTCGACTCGATGATTCTGGCCATTACCTCGACGGTTTCAACCGGCCACTTGCCAACCGAAGTTTCACCAGAAAGCATCACTGCATCTGCGCCATCGAGAATCGCGTTGGCAACGTCTGAAGCTTCTGCGCGAGTTGGGCGCGAGTTGTCGATCATTGTCTCAAGCATCTGGGTTGCAACGATTACCGGCTTTGCCCAGCGGCGCGAGAGTTCGACGGCACGCTTCTGAACCAGCGGAACCTCTTCGAGCGGAAGCTCGACACCTAGGTCGCCACGGGCAACCATGATGCCGTCGAAGGCGTCAATGATTTCTTCGAGTGCGGCAACGGCCTGTGGTTTTTCAATCTTCGCGATGACCGGAAGGAACTTGCCTTCTTCTGCCATGATCTCGTGAACTCGAACGATGTCTTTAGCGTCGCGCACGAATGAAAGTGCAATCATGTCTGCACCAAGGCGAATTCCCCAGCGCAGGTCATCCTCGTCTTTTTCTGAAAGTGCAGGAACGTTAACTGCAACGCCAGGAAGATTAATGCCCTTGTTGTTTGAGATGACACCTGGAATCTCCACCACGGTGGTTACCGAGGTCGCATTCACGGCGGTTGCCTTTAGGCACACCTTGCCATCGTCAATGAGTAGCAAGTCACCTGGCTTCACATCGCCAGGCAGGCCCTTGAAAGTGGTTCCACAAATGTCTTTGTCACCAAGGATGTCTTCGATGGTGATGGTGAATGTGTCGCCCTTGGCTAGGTCGACCTTGATGTCATCCTTGAATTTTCCTAGGCGAATCTTTGGACCCTGTAGGTCAACAAAAACACCGACTGGCTTGCCTAGGTCAGCTGCAGCTTTGCGAACGTTGCGGTAAACCTCTTCGTGCACGTCGTAACTGCCGTGGCTCAAGTTCATGCGAGCGACGTCGACGCCGGCCTCGATGACTGCGCGAATCTGCTCGTAGCTCGAAGTCGCTGGTCCTAGTGTCGCAACAATCTTTGCGCGTCTCATTTGTTCCTTCTTCTGTTTAACCCTCAGCAAGCATACTTAGGGAGTTTTTGTTGTTTGGTTAGATCGAAATCGATTTGTCGGTTGGCTTAACTGGAGCCGGAAGCTCGGTTACGCCCTCTAGGTAGTTGTCGATTGCGGCGGCGGCGGCTCGACCCTCTGCAATCGCCCAAACGATCAAGCTCTGGCCGCGACCGGCGTCTCCGGCGACAAAGAAACCGTCTTGGTTGGTTGCCCACTGTTCGTTGCGAGCCACATTGCCACGGTTGTCGAAAGCGGTGTCGGCTTGGCTCTTTAGTTCAGACTCCTCTGCCCCGGTAAAGCCGAGAGCGAGCAAGACGAGATCTGCGGCAATGATCTTCTCGGTTCCGGCCTTAGCGACTCGCTTTCCATCGACGAACTCGGTCTCGGCGACTTTAACGCCGGTTAGCTTTCCGTTTTCACCGACAAATTCAACCGTCGATGCCAAGTACTTGCGCTCACCGAATTCCTCGTGTGCGCTCGAAACCTCAAAGAGGGTTGGAAAGGTTGGCCAAGGTTGATTCTCTCGACGTTCGCTAGGTGGCTGATTTCCAATTGCAAGAGTTGTGACCGAAAGTGCGCCCTGACGAGTAGCTGTTCCAAGACAGTCAGCACCGGTGTCGCCGCCACCCAAGATGACAACGTGCTTTGCGTTCGCAACAATCTGGTTCTCAACGCTCTCGCCGGCAACTACTCGGTTTGCCTGATTTAGGTAGTCCATCGCAAACTCGACTCCAGAGAGCTCTCGGCCAGCAATTGGCAGATCGCGCGGCTTGGTTGCTCCGGTGGCAATTAGCACAGCGTCGTAA